>NZVF01000073.1 GCA_002698165.1 Planktomarina sp.
TGGTGTTTTGAACGTTGTTACTGGAGCTGGCTCCGAAGTAGGAGCAGCGTTGGGCCGGCATATGGATGTGGATGTACTGGCCTTTACGGGATCTGGTCCGGTTGGCCGCCAATTAATGATGTATGCAGCCCAATCTAATCTAAAGCGCGTATATTTGGAACTGGGTGGAAAATCAGCATCTGTAGTTTTTGGGGATGCTGGAAATCTCGATGAAGTTGCGCAGGTGGCTGCAAGCGCTATTTTTCGAAACAGTGGACAAGTTTGTGTGGCGTCGTCCAGATTATTAGTGGAACGCTCTATTCATTCGGCCTTTGTTGAAAGGATAGTGAACATTGCGTCGGATATGAAATTAGGAGATCCCCTAGAGTTATCAACAAACGCTGGTGCTATTGCTTCAAATGTTCAAATGAAAAATATCCTGCGCGATTGTGATCGTGCTGAGGCTGACGGAGCGGAACTAAAATTAGGTGGCAAACAACGAGCAATTGACACCGGAGGATTCTACATTGGTCCAACTATTTTTGATAATGCATCACAAGAAAGCCAGCTGGTACAAAATGAAATTTTTGGACCGGTACTGGCCATTCAAGCATTTGATACTGAAGATGAAGCAGTTCGCCTTGCAAATGGAACTAATTATGGTCTCGCTGCCGGTGTATTTACCCAAAACATAAGTCGTGCTCACCGTATGATTGAGAGCTTGCGTGCTGGGGTTGTCCACGTAAACACTTATGGCGGTGCAGACGTTACTGTACCGCTAGGTGGAGTGGGCCAGTCTGGTAATGGACATGATAAATCACCGCATGCAATGGACAAATACCAAAACCTTAAAACTGCGTGGGTTCAATTGTGAAGAGCAGTTTAAAAGATATCAGTTTACGAAACTGGTTTAATCTTAACGAGATCATTTAGATTTTTATAAGGTATTTACGCTGTGATGATACCGTGGGATTGCCACTCATCAAAAATCTCAAGAGCAGTATCTGTAAAACATTGATCATTAATATGGGCATCAATTTCTGTGTAGAAAATCGGATCTTTCATGACAAGACGTGCTTCATCCGTAAATGCTGCTAGTCCTTCCGGATCATACGCTACTTCGCCTTTTTTATCCCATTCCTCAATACCTTTAAGTGGCATAATGAAGTGGCATGGGCTGTTAGATTTCAACATCCGTTCAGCTATACTTCTCGCTGTTTCACGCCTTTCTTCGTTGCTGAGTGCAGAAGATTTGATCAGACGATTGTGTTCGTGAAACGGACGATCCTTGTAGCGCGCAGGAATATCTTGCCACCCGGCAAAATCTATTAGGTCAAGACAGCCTGGCGCAACAATTTGTGGCGTGTTTGATTTTCCAGCGTTAAGCATTCTATCTTCGCCAGCGTTTGCAACGGACCCGGCTAGCAAGTTACCAATTTCTGGTAGTGCAAAATCCATAACGCAGCAGAACCTACCTTCACCTGCAAGTGACTCAAATGCCATACCGCCCATGCCTGTCGCGTGAAAAATTGCAACTTCGAAACCTCGCTCTTCTAGTGCGGGTTTTAATCTTTTCATATATGTGAGGGTTGATGAGCCTAGTGATGTCATTCCAACGATTGGACGATTATTGTTTGGCAATTCGACAGCCCTGGCTGCTCCAAGAACGGCACCCGCCGCCTGAGATAAAGAAGCCTTGCAAATAGAATTAAGCCCGTAAAGGCCGCCAGCCCAAAGTATCATTTGAATATCTGCGGATAAGCGATCCGGTGGAATAAGTGGAGAAAAGGATACCGTAGAGACTACGTATTTTGGTATTCCCATTGGCAAAGCCTGACAAATATCAAGCGCAACATCGGTGCCCATCGTACCGCCAAGGATTACAACTCCATCAAATTTACCACTAGCCTGAAACTTGAAAGCAAGAGTAGACGCGCCTCGAGCCATGATTTGCATAGCAGAATTTTCATCACCACTGTCAATAACTGCCTTAATAGAGCTGCCGGCTGCAAGTGCTACGTCATGTTTTGAGATGTCGCAGGTTTGCAAAGGATTGCCCAAGACGCTGATGTCCATTGTTAAAATGTTACCGCCCTGATTTTTGATTTGTTCAGCCATATACAACAGTTCGTCGTTCTTGGTATCGTATGTACCAACGACAAGAATAGTTTTATCAACCATAATATGGCTCCTTTTTTTGAGGGAGCGTAACGCTAAAACTTTTCAAACTGAAACACTTACTCTAAAACACCCATTTCTGTTAAAAATTTAATATGGCTACTTAAAAGTTTTTTGGCTTCTTTTGTAGTTGCAAATTTAGTCAAGCTCGATTTTATGNTTGATCGATATTTTCCTAAGGCCACGTTAGACCATTTGTATAAAGTAACCTCATTTTGGAGTAACGCTTTTATTGTTTGTGCGTTTTTTATTTCGTTTGCGGCGTTACTTTCTAAGGCAAGGGATTGCATTCCAGCTTTTAAAATACTTTGGTGNTTGATTGGCATGGAGTCCCAAACACCTTTACGACACGCTAAATGGCTTGCCGGCATAGAATGAAAGCCTGGAAAGCTTTCACGGTTGCTTATATCGTATAAAGCTAGCTCNCCTTTTTCATTTAAATTTGCGGCATATGCGCCNTTAAGCNCGCCAGTTCCAATTGCATTTGGGATATCATTAAAATCAATAATAATTGGNGAAGAACCGAGGTTCGAAAAAACTGTGTAATTTAAATTTGATGANGTACGAAATCTCCAATCTTTTAAGTAGGCAATTCCACCAATGGAGTTGGATGAAGAAAATGATATTGGTCCTGGAATCCACCACCCAACAAATTCCATATCGTGAACATTGTATAAATNATTCATAGCTTTGTATCCGTCACCATGAATTAGCCATGCTATTTGTTGCAANGGATTTGTATAAAGCCCGACCAAATCGTCTGTTAGTTGGAAGGCTGGATCTCTACCAGTTTGGTAAGCACCGCTAGTCATATCACAATCAATTATGCCNGCTATGGCAGCATCAAAGGTTTCAGCAGTTTTGGTAATTGCAGATCCATAGAACATTTGGATTTCAATTTCCGTATTTGACATCCTGCTGATATTTTCAATAAATTTTGCGACCATTTGTCCAGCNGCNCTCTCAGCAGTGAACTGGGTTTGAATGCGAAGATTAGTATTATCTGCTGANGCAGTAAGAGCTGAAACTAAGGTAATCATCACCACTGAAACCAACGCGCGCAATTTTGTAACGTGGTTCATTATAGATCTCCTTAGGTTTAGTTATGGCNTACAAATCTTTTTATTTATATTTTTTAATTAAAGCTAANTACTATAGTTTATTTAAAGGAACTTTCAGNGTCATATTTCCTGTCTTGTCACGAGGTACATCCCCAGCCCGCATATTTACTTGGAGAGAGGGAATNATCAATTTTGGCATCGCTAGNGTGGCGTCACGCTCNTCTCGCATAACTACAAAAGCTTCTCTAGTCTTTCCATTNGCAACGTGTATATTNGCTGTTTTTTGGTCCCTAATTGTTGTTTCCCAGCTAATGGCTCTACCTCCTGGNCCNTAATCATGGCAAACAAATAGGCGTATCTCATCTGGCATACTCAAGACCCGGCTAATTGAGTCAAANAACTGACCTGCATCTCCACCAGGAAAATCTGCACGAGCAGAACCTCCATCAGGCATGAATAAAGTGTCACCACAAAAAGCTGCATCACCCATTATATGGACCATACATGCGGGTGTATGACCGGGGGTGTGAATTGCAAAACAATTCATCTCTCCAACAGAATATTTGTCGTTATCTTTAAAGAGTTTGTCGAATTGTGAGCCATCGCGCTCAAATTCAGTGCCCTCATTAAAAATTTTTCCAAAGGTCTTTTGTACAGATTGAATATGTTCTCCAATACCAATTTTTCCACCCAGTTTTTCNTGGATGTATGGTGCGCCTGATAAGTGATCTGCATGGACATGGGTCTCAATAATCCATTCGAGTGTAAGTTGATTGCTGCTAATGTAATTAATCATTTCGTCCGCGCTGTCGTAACTTAACCGGCCTGCAGCATAATCAAATTGCATTACTGCGTCTATTACAGCGCAAAACTCGCTTTGAGGATCTTTTACGACGTAACTAATTGTATTTGATTGTTGATCAAAAAAAGCCTTCACATCAGGTTTTTGGTTCATATTAGGTGACTGCATTTTTATAAACTTTCAGGTTCTGTTCGGGTTGTAAGTGTATATGATGAAAAGGAGGTCCTTCTTTGCTCTAATAGTCTATACGAGAATGTATTATTTTATGTGTGAATAATAAATACTAATATAAATTGCAAAATAAAGCTCAAACGCCCGTTTGTATCTAAATTAGCACTTAAAAATTTGTATATAAAATAAACTTAATCAGGCTTTGGTATAGTATCAAAGTCATGAGAATTGTGGCGCTCTGCAAGCCGTTCGGATGGTTCACCTCTAGTACGGTTTACCATTCGACCTCTTTTATACGCGGGACGTGCATAAATCTCATCTGCCCAGCGGTTCACATTTTTGTATGTACCAACATCCAGAAAATCTCCTGCATTATACTGCAAGCCTTTAACCAAATTTCCATACCACGGGGCGGTTGCCATATCCGCAATGGAATAATAATTTCCGGCAATAAATCTACGCTTTTCAAGATTTTTATCTAAAACATCTAACTGTCGTTTAACTTCCATTGTGAACCGATTAATTGGGTATTCTAGCTTCTCGGGTGCGTAGGCGTAAAAATGTCCAAATCCACCGCCAAGATATGGCGCAGAACCTTGAAGCCAAAACAGCCAATTGAGAGCTTCTGTTCGTTCAGAAATGTCTTTTGAAAGAAAAGCATTAAATTTTTCTGCTAGATAAAGTAAGATCGACCCACTCTCAAAAATGCGGATACCTGTTTCTTTATCCATAAGGGCAGGAATTTTTGAGTTGGGGTTTAAATCTACAAACCCACTACCAAACTGTGCGCCATCATTAATTTCAATTAACCAAGCATCATATTCTGCGCCAGTATGACCGCTAGCTAATAGCTCCTCTAACATCACAGTAACTTTTATTCCGTTAGGTGTTCCTTTTGAATACAGTTGCATTGGATGTTTACCAACTGGAAGTTCTTTTTTGTGAGTCGAACCTGCAATAGGTCTGTTGATACTCGCAAATTGGCCGCCGTTAGCAGTATCCCATTTCCATATTTTAGGTGGCTTATAAGTCATTTAGATTTCCTAAAAGTTAATTAGAGTGAGGCAGATATTTAACCAATAATTTTATTAAAAGTTTTAGATGGTCGCATTATTATGGNAGTTTTTGCAGGGTCGCAGTGGTAATAACCACCAGTATCAGCAGGNTCACCTTGTACAGATGCTAATTCATGTAAAATAGCATCACNATTCTTATGTAATGCTTTTGCTATATCCCCAAAATAGTTTGCAAGATCTGGATCATCTTTTTGGGTGGCTATGGCCTGAGACCAAAATAAAGCAAAGTAAAAATGACTATCGCGATTGTCAACTTGACCTACTTTGCGTCCTGGAGATTTTTTTTGATCCAGTATGCCNTGAGTAGCCACATCAACTGNCTCTCCTAAAACTTTTGCCTTTTTATTATTTNTNGTACTTGCTAGGTACTTAAGACTTTCGCCAAGGGCACAAAACTCTCCAAGAGAGTCCCAACGCANGTGGTTTTCCTCCCTTAGCTGCTGCACATGTTTGGGTGCAGATCCACCTGCCCCAGTTTCAAACAATCCGCCCCCATTCATTAGTTTTACTATAGAAAGCATCTTTGCTGATGTACCGAGTTCAAGAATGGGGAACAGATCAGTTAAGTAATCTCGTAAAACATTTCCAGTAATAGAAATNGAGGTCTCGCCTTCACGAATAGTTTCCAAACTGAGNCGGGTCGCCTGCCTTGGAGACAGTATTTGAAATCTTTCAGTCGCATTAGCTTTAGCCAATGCTGGTTTAATATATTTAATTAACTCAGCATCATGAGCACGGTTTTCATCGAGCCAAAATATTGCCTGNCAGCCCTCAATGGCTTGCCTGTCTAAAGCAAGTTGAACCCAATCTTTAATTGGCAAGTGAAGNGTTGAAGCTGATCGCCAAATATCGCCTTTCTCAACATCGTGTTCGTGCAGTATTTCTCCATTTTCAAGAAGAATTCTTACGGTACCAGCAAATGGTATTTCAAATGTTGTTGGATGTGAGCCGTATTCCTCAGCTTTTTGTGCCATTAAGCCAANATTTTGAACAGTTCCTGATTGTGCTGGATCTAGAGCTCCGGTTTCTTTGAAATATTTGATAGCTTCATCATATACGGGTGCGTAAGAGCTATCTGGAATTACACAATTTGCGTCTGCTTCTTTACCGTCAGGGCCCCAGCCCTTACCTCCTGCTTTGATTAATGCAGGGAGTGATGCATCNATAATTACATCGGATGGCACATGTAGATTGGTAATGCCTCTATCAGAATTCACCATATAAAGTGGGGGGTTATTTTTGGTAACCTCACTTATTGCAGTCAGTATTTCTTCAGATCTAGGCGAGCTTTCTATAGCTTCNANCACAGAACCCAATCCAGAGTTCATATTCGCGCCAGTTTCAACAATNTCTTTACCATACTTTTCAATTACAGGTGCAAGATATGTTTTTACAGCATGGCCAAAAATGATAGGATCAGAAACCTTCATCATTGTTGCTTTAAGGTGTAATGAAAACAAAATACCCTTGTTTTTGCTTTCCGTAAGTTGTGTATTTAAAAATTCATTTAACGCTTTTGCTGACATAAAGGTTGCGTCAACAATGGACCCTGAATGGTATTGAATATTATCTTTGAGCGTTGTTATTGAACCGTTAGGTGCCACTAATTCAATTTTTGCAAAGCCAGCTTGCTCTGCCGTCAAGGTTGCAGATTTTTCGTTATAGAAAAAATCGTTTTTAGACATTGTTGAGACACATGTCTTGCTGTCTGGTGCCCATTTTCCCATTTTGTGTGGGTTAGCCATTGAGTAATTTTTGACTGCTTTTGCTGCACGGCGATCAGAATTTCCTTCCCGTAAAATTGGGTTAACAGCGGAGCCCTTTATAGCATCAAAACGAGATTGTATATTTTTTTCTAACTTTGTTATTGGGTTTTCTGGATAGTCTGGAATAGTATAGCCTTTTCCCTGAAGTTCTTTAATAGCTGCGACTAGCTGAGGTGTTGACGCTGATATGTTCGGCAACTTGATTACATTTGCGTCTGCTGTTTTTACCAATGCACCCAAAGAAGCTAAATCATCATTTTGGCGTAGATCTTCTGTTAAGAGTTCAGGAAAAGCTGCTATAATACGACCGGCAAGTGATATATCGCGCGTCCCCACCGTTACATCTGCTGCTGCAGTGAAGGCTTGTACAATTGGAAGGAGTGATGCGGAGGCTAGTTGTGGTGCTTCGTCTACTTTAGTGAAAACAATATCAGGGTATTTTTCAGCACTCATTACAATAAAATCCTTTTTAAATTAAGGCACCCCTTAACTAATCTGGATGAGTAGGTCCATATATTCCATTATTGAAATTCAAAA
The DNA here is from genome assembly GCA_002698165.1 of Planktomarina sp. Lineage (GTDB taxonomy): Bacteria > Pseudomonadota > Alphaproteobacteria > Rhodobacterales > Rhodobacteraceae > Planktomarina. The sequence goes on from NZVF01000073.1 coordinate 7,571, forward strand.
AGAGGTTTTAAAAATTGTTAAATTTAGTATTTTTGTGGCTTCGTTTTTGTAAAAATACCAGCTGGCAGAATTTGTTTTCAAGTGTAAGAATCTTAAGTTCTAATATCGCCATTTATCAAACAAAAAAGACCGGTCATAAGATCCGGTCTTTTGAAAATTACCGAGAATTGGTATTTCAGAATCCAAGGCCTTCGTATTTCTTTTTAAACTTTGATACGCGACCACCAGTATCCATTAGTCGCGAACCACCGCCAGTCCATGCAGGATGTACTGATGGATCGACATCTAAGGCTAATTGATCGCCCTCAGCGCCGTAAGTAGATCGCATTTTTACAATATCTCCATTGGTCATTTTTACATCAATGAAATGATAATCTGGATGGGTGTCTTTTTTCATGTTCCCACTCCTTACGACTTGGGTTTATAGTTGGTTTGTTCGGAGATACGCGCTGATTTGCCCCTACGATCACGGAGATAATATAGTTTCGCCCGACGTACCCTGCCTCGACGAACTACAGTAATGCTGTCTATATTGGTAGAGTGAAGTGGAAAAACACGTTCCACACCCTCACCAAATGATATTTTTCGAACAGTAAACGAACCAGAAATTCCGGAACCATTGTTTCGGGCAATGCAGACGCCTTCGTAATTCTGAACACGGCTCCTAGAGCCTTCTGTTACTTTGTAGCCAACCCGTATGTTATCACCAGCCTTAAAGTCAGGGATGTCTTTTCCAAGGGTAGCAATTTGCTCCGCTTCTAGTTGTGCAATCAGATCCATCTGATAGCTCCTTTAATTTCTCGCAGTTTTACTACGAATTTTGCTACTTCTTAATTGCTCCAGGCCTTCTTTCAAGCTTAATGAGGCACCCACTGGAGTTTAAGTCGTTTTTATTTCATACCGTACTTTTTACCAAATATCTGTAAAAGTCGAAGGTAGGGCTCTTTCTTACAATTTTTGATACCAAAGCGTAACCTACCGAATCTTTCTTTAAACTCGGCATGGGGCCGTATATTTATTGATTGGCATTTAGGCAAGAGCTGAGTTTAGGTGGAATTTAAGATTTGTATTTTCCCCAAAGATCTGGACGAATTTTCTTTGTAAGCATTTCTGATTCTGTTTTCCTCCAATTTGCCACTTTTGTATGGTCCCCAGACATTAATACTTTGGGAATTTCTTGTCCTTCCCAAACGGAGGGCCGGGTATATTGTGGGTATTCCAGAAGGCCATTTGAAAAACTTTCGTCTTTTGTGCTGTCATCGTTTCCCAGAACACCAGGAATTAGGCGAACAGTGGCATCGAGTATTACCTGAGCTGCAAGTTCACCACCTGAAAGCACATAATCACCGATGCTCATCTCCTCGATTTGGAAATGATCAATTACCCTTTGATCAATTCCTTCGAAGCGGCCACACAAAATTATGACCCCAGAGCTGCTTACTATTTGTTTAGCACGGGCCTGTAAAAGTGGCTTTCCTCTTGGAGACATGTATATAATTGGACATGGTCCTCGTCTTTTTAAAATGTCTGAAAGAGCATTCCCGAGTACGTCCGGTCGCATTATCATGCCAGCGCCACCACCCGCGGGCGTATCATCAACATTCTTGTGCTTGCCGTCTCCGTATGATCGGAGATCATGAGTGTGTAACTGCCATTTTCCTTCTTTAAGCGCTTTACCAATTAAAGAGGTACCTAATACTCCAGGAAAAGCGTCTGGAAAAAGAGTAATGATGTCTGCTCGCCATACTCCAATTAAATCTGGCGCTTCTTCAAGAAGTGCTCGTGGCTTTAAGTTAGCATGTATAGATTTGCGTCCATGGGATGGGTTTGTCCTTCTCATAGTAGACCTTCCGGTGGATCGACCACAATGCGACCAGCGGCTAAATCAACTGTTGGTACAATTAATTTTGTAAATGGAATTAGTGCTGTTTCAGAAGAACCTTTGAGACCTATTTCGATTAAGTCATCTGCTCCATGGTTCGTTATTGTCCTAACATGGCCTATAATGGAACCGCCTGTATCTGCAACTTCCATATTTATTAAATCCGTGTAGTAAAATTCGTCTGTAGATAGAGGTGGTAAACTATCTCGCCGTGCAAATAATGATACTCCCCGTAATAAATCTGCCTCTTCTTTTGAGTTTATTCCTAAAATACGTGCTGAAAACCCGTTCTTAATTTGTCCTATGAGTGACAATTCAAAACTTTGCTTGCCATCTTCTGTTAGTAAAGGATTATATTTTTCCAAATCACTAGGTTGCGCGCAAAAGCTTTTCACCCTTAATTCACCTTTTACTCCATAGGAACCTGAAATAGATCCAACGCAGATCAAGTCACTCATTGCTCTGTTCCTACATAATAATAACCTGTTTTATATCTTATTATCACAAACTTAAAAATACCTTGTAACAACCCTGTAACTTTTAGGTGAAGTGTTCTTTGTAATGATTTTCACGCTCAGACTTTAGCATTCCAGCGGTTTCATCGACGAACTTATTTCTATCATCTCTTGTTTTGAAAATCCAAATACACACAGTATCTTTACTATGATAAATCGCTTTTCGTTCATCATCAATATCACATACGCTTTGTGGTATGTCTGCGTGAATACAAATCAATTTCTATGTGCTCCTACACAGTAGCCATTTATCATTTCACCACCATCGCGATTACAGTTTTCAGATGCTTGATTTTGAGCGTAAAAATAACCAACAAGAAAACAAATGCCAATAAGCATCAATGAGCGGATTGGACGAAACAACATNATCTGATCATAGATGGAAAGGTTANNATGGAAAACCCCACCATACNGGAGGGGTTTTTTTTACTGTTGTTTACGTTTGGAAGCTTTGAAAACTATTTTTTTTCANCTGGTNCTTNNTCGGCAGCGACTTCCTCGGCAGCGACTTCTTCAGCCGGTGCTTCTTCGGCAGCGACTTCTTCAGCCGGTGCTTCTTCGGCAGCGACTTCTTCAG
>NZVF01000074.1 GCA_002698165.1 Planktomarina sp.
CAATATAACGTTTTTTCCTCCCTTTAAGAACGTTGAAACTATATTCGCCGGGCCCTTGGGCTCGGCTTTTTTTTAAATTGCTCTTATCTAAACACGTCCCATAAACGTTCTCACAATTAATTTGCAAGAGCTTTACCAATAAATGTAATAGCTAAAGAAGTGATAAAAGTTGCTGTTTTGTATGTTTACGGTAGGCTTAAGCCAAAGCTCTCAATGTTAAGGCCTGCAAAATGAAATACGCCCTACCAATTTTACCATTCCTATTTATATCGATTTTAACTTCCACAGTTTCTAATGCGCAAGAAGACAGCTTTTCTAGCGAGTATTGTGCCGGCATTTACAAAGGCATAAGATTTATTCTCGGTGAAGCTGACAAAAACTGGACAGCGCTCGGGAAAAAACTTGAAGGCTCGCAAGAGTACAATGAACATGCCATGAAAATACAATGGACTGTCGAAGTCGCTGCTAATTATACTATCATCCACGAAGCGTTTTGTACTGAAGCAGAATAATCTATTTTTGATCAATATGTTAATCGGTAAAACTTGAGAGCCATGAATGTAAAACCAGAAATGGTAAATTTTTTAAGACAGACTTAAAACACTCAGGGTATCAGAGTTACAAAGATGTCTAGCTAAAAAGATCAGCTTTTCACAGAGGGAACTACAAAGGTTTCCAGTAGATGTTAGAGAGCCTCCAAATCAACTCTTCAACAATAACCCCAAGTATTCCTGTTAGATAAGAAATTAAAAGTATTCCGACTAATAAAGAACACAATATAATTAAAAACCTTTTCCGGAGCTGACCCATCATTTTTTTCATTATTTTTAGCTCTTTAAGTTCAAATTCCACATTCTTTAAGCTTACATAAATCTCAGTTTAATTAAAACTACAGTTCCCTCTGCGATTTTCCAAACATTTGATTATTCAATATAGTCAGAAGTTAAATTTTAAAAGTTGTGAAGTTAAATCCTTTAAAAGCCACAAAGCTAAATCCACAAAGGCAGCTATGCACTTGCAGTTTGACACAAATATATACGGCAGCCTTGTTCGTTAGAACAAGCTGTATTTGCTTATTGGCGAGATAACAGTTGTGCTCGCAACGTCTGCACCAGCTGCTTCACGAATAGCTTTTATATCTGCTCTTTCACCGAATGTTTTGATTTGAGATGGGTCTTGCATTTCCGCGACCGCGTAAACAGCAGTTTCATCTGCATTTGTACCAGCCCAAATCATTTTACCACCAACTTTATTCATCTCAGGCTCCAGTGATTTAGCCATTTCCACCCAAGTATCCCAGCCTTTTGAAATATTAATTGTCATTAGCATACGAACCATAGTTACGTCTCCTTTAATGAAGGTGTTAATAATTACCTATGGATATAGAAAAATCATAAGTTCAAAACATTTACCTGACGGAATATTCGGCCAGTAATTATAGCTATTTGTTAATTCATTCTGGCTATTTGAAAAACTACTCATGGTTTTAAAAGTCGTGGACGCCTCTTTGTCTTTTCCAGAGAATGCATTGAGCCTTATTAATACTTAGGAGTACATTTTTTTCTTGCGATCACGAGTTTTTTTCGTCGCCTCTGAAGAACCATCATGGAAAGAACCAAACCACCTATCCCAAGGCATTTCAACAGTTCCGTAGTTACATTCAAAATATCTATGATGCAGCTGATGGAAGAAATCTCCAATGTTTGCACGTTCTCTATCAGCCACATAAAGCTTTTCAAATCCTGAGTGGGAAAAGATTGGATGTATAGATTGCATGTAACCATGAAACATTATGTGCAAAGGATGGCTCGGTAAAATGAAATGAATTAAAAAATTGGTATAAAAAATCATATGTTCCACAGGATGCATCGAAATTCCTGACCACGGGCCAACGTTTACATTTCTGTGATGTACTGCATGCGCGATACGATAAAGAGGTGGCCAGTGGAGTGCTCGGTGAACCCAATAAAAGTGAAAGCTCGCCCATAGAATCAGAAAAGGAAACATTAAAAAGAACCAAAGCACATTATCTGGAAACAGAAATGATGGAGCGTAGCCGTTCGCCATAGCCCAAAAGATTATACATTGCATAATTGACCACAATGTAACTCCACTCGCTAAAGTCCAAAAAACGTTGTCATAAACTTGATTGCGAAAGGCAAACGTTCCATTGTTTCTAGACGGCTGGCGTGTATCAAATTTAAATACTTTGTCCTGTCCTTTAACTTTATAAAGCCACAGATGAAGAAGACCAGCACAGAGGCAGTGTGGAACAAGATTAGCAAGCCATACTCTTACTATCCAGGCTAATTGGATGTTTTTCATTGCTTCCAGCGGTGGTAGAATAACGAAGTAAGCAAAGATGGCTAAAACTAAGGCAAGCGTCGTGGTGGAAGCAGCCAACCAATAGGCTGAATACCATCGAAAAACCGCAACAAAATTTGGTGGCCATACAAACAATGGGTTTAGGCCAATTGGATTTTTTGGACGGTAATGCCAACGACTAGCCTCTTCGTCGTTTTGATACGTCGCCTTCATTTTAAACTACCTCCAAAAAAATTTATTCTTAAACCAAGATCTTTCAGTCCGGCCGAAAGACATAGAGATGTTATCAATCCGCTTCAAAGATTCGGTCAAGTAGATTTATCTACTCTCACAATGCGTCGGTTAAATACGCTCCAAATATTCCATTCGCCACTGATCGACTAACTTTAGCAACTACGTCATTGCATAATTTTCATAAATACATATCTCTAAACTGCCCAAACTTGTGAAGGTTTTTATATGATTAAGACTGCTATGCTGATGGCCGCAATGACCGCTTTGTTTGGCTTTGTTGGAACCCTCCTCGCTGGTTTTGAGGGATTGGTAATAGCTATTCTGATTGCTGTGGGAATGAATGTATTCGCTTGGTATAATTCAGACAGGATGGTTCTGCGCATGTATGGAGCGAAGCAAGTTGCAAGGGGTCATTCTTTGTATGATTTAGTGTCAAACTTGTCACTAAACGCGGATTTACCTATGCCAAAAGTGTATGAAATAAAAAGTGACCAACCAAATGCATTTGCCACTGGGCGTAATCCTGAAAATGCAGCCGTTGCAGCAACTACAGGACTTTTAAAAAAGTTAAACCAGAACGAAATTGCAGCTGTAATGGCACACGAGTTAGCTCATATTAAAAACAGAGATACAACTATCATGGTAATTGCCGCTACCTTTGCTGGAGCCATCTCGATGCTTGCGAACTTTGCTATGTTCTTTGGTGGTCGACGAAACAACAATATAGGTTTCGTTGGCCTAGTAGCCATGATGATATTAGCACCACTCGCTGCCTCATTAATACAAATGGCTATAAGTCGCAGCCGAGAATACGTCGCTGATAGAGTTGGTGCAGAAATTTGCGGTAATCCACGATGGCTGGCCTCAGCTCTTTTATCGATTCAAGATTATGCAAATAAGATTGACAATCACAAAGCGGAAAGAAACCCGTCTACCGCACATATGTTCATAATAAACCCGTTACACGCGCACGCCCATGACAAACTTTTTTCTACACATCCAAACACTGCAAACCGGGTTGCCGCTTTAGAAGCTTTGGTTGGTGCGATAAAGCCAGTTCAGTCAGTCCGCCAAACTTCTATCCCTAGGACAGGCCGGAAAAACCACCTAAAGAAGCCTTGGGGCTAGTCCAACAAAATCCATATTAAACATTTATAAGGAGCCGCAGGTAGGAACTATACCATCAAAATTAAAACCACTCTTGCGCAAATAAAAGCTTAACTAAATAGCTTAAATTAGATGACGCGAAGTAACTGCTTATCACAGATTTTTTTATATGCTTAATATCGAATCGATGATTTCCAAAATCATGATAATAAAATTCTGAACAACAAATTAGGAAAAATAAAATGATAGTTATGCTGACACAAGATCTCTCAAAAGGATTTGCTCCCTGGAAAGAAATGTATTTCGAGAATCAAACTCAACTGAACGAGCTTGGAGCTCGGTTGGTATTTGCAGGGCCACATAAAGATGATGATAATAAAATGGTGGTTTTAATTGATTTTGACTCTCCTGAGGCGATGAAGGCATTTGCTGGACACGAAGAGCTAAAGGCAAAACGTGCAGCCGCTGGAGCAATCTTAGAATCAAATGTNATNACAGTAATGGGCGATGAATCNTTNACAGGATAATATTTAAATCAATNGATCAATTNGGGTCTTAAANCTTCTAAAAAAACTCAAAGAAGGTGTTACNAGAACGANNATCACAGNATCAAANGNCNTATAACTTAGCGGCAAANTCTACTCTTATCTTTTGTTGCTAAGTTATCAATCTTAAAGCTCACCCACATCAACCAACGTACGTCCTGNGCGCTTCAACAATGCATGATGATCATTAATAACTTTTTGAATGTCAGCAGGGACTTGCATTTCTCTGTCGAATTCTGGACTTTTACGAAGTGGCCAAAACCAGCCATCGACGTTTGGATGAAGTCGTTCTAACGGATATCCACAGCGGCTTAGGCGGTTTACATAAACTACCCAAGCAATATCAAGAACTGTAATATTATCTCCAAAGAGGTATTTTGAGTGCTCCAATCTATCCTCTAAAGTATTCAGAGCTTCTTTAAATCTACCAGCAGAGCGGTGTACAGCTTCATCCGTAATGCCAATATTCGCTGCCGTTTCCCAGAATTTTAACTCAACATCTTTTTGTGTATCTTTCTGCCCTCTGANCTTACCAGAACCGCGGTCCCGATAGTTTTGAAGAGTTTCCTTGGATCGAGGTGCTTTGCCACGCGGCTGAGTGAAACGAAAAGTAATAGTCCTAAGATCCATATGNAAATCATCTTCATGGTGGAGAAATTCAGCCATCTTTTTCTCCATCCCTAATGGTATAAGTTTATTATCTGAGAAATGGCTGTCGAGNAGAGTTAGAATGTCATTGCTTTCAATATGTACCTCACCATCTTGTACTAACGTAGGAACGAGACCACGCGGATTTATACCGAGATAGTATTCACTATAGTTTTCTCCGCTGCTTAAATCGATAGGGTGATCCTCCCACTCTATTCCTTTTAGATTCAAGAACACCCGAACCTTTTGCGAGCATGACGAGGCTTCAAAATGAAACAGGTGTGTGCCTGCCCAATCCAAAACCTCTTTAGTGAGAACATCATTTTTTAGTAATTGAACCATGACATCTTCTCCATATACGTTAGTACAATAAGCTAGAACTGATTATTGTAAAACCTCCAGTCCAAAACCAAAACTCAGATCAACAACTGAAACGATTGAACCGTTCGCATTTGTGAATACCCATTCAGATGCAGTAGATGGCACGTCATCGTCCTCCTCATCATCAAAGGTGAAAGAAGTAGCTCGCTCCCAAATCAAATTTCCTGAAAAGTCGATATTAAGTAGATAGCTTCTCCAAATACTTCGCGGATCGCTTTCGCAATCTGATTGATTTTTTACGCTTAATTCCTCGCAATCTTCAATACCAGTACCACAAGCCACAACCAAACCATTCTGAAATTGAGTTATACCCCAGCATTCATCGTAAATAAACTTTGGATTACCACCATCTAATCCAGCAAAAATCGTTTCCCCTCCACTAGGATTGCCATAGATTTTATTCCAAATAAATTTACCACCCAGTGAAATCTTAGAAATGCTTGCATCAATTCCATCAAACTGATCAAATTTATGGCCAGATATGAAGTATCCTTTATTTGTTGCAGCAATGGCCGTCACTTCCCCGTGACTCGGTACGTCAAGTGTCCACTCTAATTCCCCCATTGAGGAAATTTTTACGATTTTTGCTTCCGCTGTTTCTCCATCACTGTGCGCTGCCAATATGTAGCCGTCATTATCTGGGGCTTCTACTATATGTTTTCCTGATAAAGTATCCGGAATGTCTATTTCCCAGGTGGGCCCATCAGGAGCTACTTCTGAGCTGATTTTTTCTTCAGAAAAATACATGACAAAAGCATCACCCGTTGCTGGGTTTCCGTATGATTTAAAACCTTCAATAGTGCCCTCTTCAGAATTTTTTACGCCCGCAATTATAAGCCCGTTGTTCAGTGAAGGAATAATGGACTCAATTGCACTTTCTCTCTTATTGTTTTTGCTAGGATACGACTGTGCCCAGATTAAGTCACCTGTACGCTCATTTAATTTTATTAAATGCCTTTCTATAATGCCTCGCTGGTTTTCTAAATAACCGCCTGTAAAAATTGCATCCTTCAATAGAGCTGTCGAGTTAAGTCCATCTCTTTTATTCTCAGATCCAATTTTTAGCGACCAGTCGATATTAAAGTCTTCNTCTTCATGAAGGAAAATTTTTTCATCCGGAAGTGAATTTGGTACTTTAACGATAAAGCCATCTTCCATTCCAGATTCATCAATTATTTTTCCAGTTAGAATAAAAGCTCCACTTTCTGTTTCAATACCATGAACCGCATGTGGATCAGACTCTTCTCCGCCACAGCAGTCACCATCCATCACGTAAAATGATTTTTGTTTGAGTTTCTCCAACGCTACGCTCGAAGAAAATGGGAACAAAATTAAGGTTATTAGAAAAATAGTTTTACTCAATAGCTGGTCTAGGTNTGGCATNCATGTCTCCGGTTGCTTTCCATAAGATAAAGCAATGCAAAAACATGTGAAGTCTTAATTCCTGCAATGATCACTCATGAACCACTGTGCATGTTCCACAAGCTCTGTAGGACACCAACTCCTTAGNAATCAATAAGATCCAGTCTCATTCACCAGGTCCCGTTTTACCCATTAATTTTAACACAGTAGTAGTATCAAAGTAAGGGTTACGTTTACGAAGATAGCGTCTCACGAAAGATAGTAACGTTTTAACTTTCAGGAAATGTGACTGAATTATTATTAAAAGAACCTCGGGGAGCAGCTAATGGTTGATGACGAAAATAGAAGTTTACGTTAGAAACCGAAATTTAATACCCACAGACAACATTCTTTATGACGTCTCAGAAATAATAGCTGTAATTTAGGCAGTTGTAGGACTGCTAGCGTTATAATGACACTAACTCTTTAAGGGCTTGACCTCTTTTTACTTGTTTGGTTGCCTCTTGTTATATTTTTAGAAAAGCCAGACTTTAGATATGCAATATTTTGGTGAAAATGTAAGTGACAAGGTAGGTATAGTCTTGGTCATAGTTTCATCCATCGCATTCGCGTTTGTTCCTAACTCTGCAAAAATAGCTCTAGATGACGGCACATCATTATTTTTGTTAGTTCTTTCGAGGTATGCTATTGGCGCAGTTTTTTTAATGCCCATTATGTTTGTGACCAAACAAAACATAAAAATGCCACTCAATAAAATCCCACTCATTATTATACCGAGTTTATCATCATTTCTTTTGATCGCGTTGACCTATCACGCAGTAGATTATTTAGATGTAGGTCTGGTTCTTTTAATTCTTTATTGCTTCCCTCTTGGCGTTGCAGCTATTTCTCACTTCCGCGGTAAAGAAAAAATATCTGGCATAAAATTTCTACTAATGTTTGTCGTTTTGTTAGGCTTAGGCTTGATGTTATTTGACGGAAGAGAAAATATAAGTGGCTATGGCCTCCTAATAAGTTTTATTGGCCTCATATGTTTTGTAGTTTTTATTTCTTCATCGGCTGAACTATCCAAAGATCTTGGATCTATGACGTTTAACCTTTACCTAAGTTTCTTTGGAATGTTTTTTCTGATTTTAATTTTCTTTATGCCCTTTGGTGTTGAAGTATTGATACCCAATTCATTTCCGGGATACTTCGCGATAGTAGCAAACGGTTTTTTTTATATAGTAAGTTGGGTATTATTTTTTGAAGGAGCACGGATTATTGGAGCCAATAGAAGTTCTCTTTTAGCTTGTACTGAACCACTTTTTGCTGCCTTACTGGCTATATTTCTAGTTAATCAAATGTTATCACTTATTGAATGGATAGGCTTTTTTGTGGTGCTATCCTCAATATACTTATTCGAAAAAAAATCAATGACCTGATACTTTAATATTATAAATCTGTTTTAGTTTTTATCTAACCCATTTGTTTTCTGCGACTGTTGAAAATGAATTCAATTGAGTTTTTGTGACTGTAATCAGAATTTGACTGATTTTATTCACCACCTGTGAAATCAAGTTCAACCGACCCTGAATAGTGAACTTGTCGGTTTGGTAAAGCTTCTGTGAATTTTAATATTTCTGCTTCGATGATTTTTTCAATTTTCTTTTGTACTTTATCATCCGAAAACTCCCATATAACTGTGGATACGGTTGGGGTACTTTCATTATATACAAGACGAAAGCGAGCTCCTGTCATTGGTTTTATAAGTTCCGGCCATTTAGTGTGTAAAACACTATTGAACATTTGAGCGTCGACTGCCGATCTAAATGTTCGAATAAAAATCTTTATTTGCATTGTTAGATGCTTTCTTTTTAACAAACATAGACACTGATTTTTGTCATAAGCAACTGATAAATAGCAANCNATCAGTGNTTGGATAAGCTGGCGAGCGTAGTTTAGTTATCCGACAGNATAAGATTAAGTCACTTTTAAGTATTCTGCTGGTTTAAGATATTTGCCTTCTTTCCAAGGTATGAACCCCAGGTAGTCACACAGAAAGGAACGCAATATGTTAACAGAACTTTTAGAATTGGTGGATAATTTCCAGAAAGAAGTACGTCGCCGTGATTGATCAAGGTAAGCACCGTACCTACTACAAGCGCTGTGAAGAATGCTTTCTTAGGGGTGCCATCGGAAAATGCTAAATCAATAAACCTAGTGCTTTGAGTTTCAGCCATTCGCTTCCAGTCAATTTTTTAAGACTTTGATATAACCTAGATGANAAAATAACAATGCTACCTACCATTAATGGACTAGGGCCTGATCCGATTTAATAGCCAAATAGTGCTCTNGGTCTCTCGTTTTACATGCCTTTATGAACCGGTTCTTGCCAGTATTNATATCAGGTCATGCACCGATCATATCAAACATCGATTCAACCAGTTTTTTAAACNGTGAGAGAAGACATCGTCAGTATCTAAACTTTGTNTTATAATGCAGATTTGGACACGAACCACAGGAACCCGCATCNTTCTGGAGTTTTTAAAAAATTCCATCGCAGTCTTTATTNAAAAAAGCGTATAAATTAGAAATATGAAAGGGGTTACAATCTACTAAAGGGGCTAAACTAAACTAAGAACTCCTCTATTGTTGGTTACATTAAACCTCACNCTCCCTCCAAATGCACGCCCTCTACAGTGATGCGATGCATAAGACGGGCATGCCCTGAATAATCTNCCGTTGCATAATGTTGTACCAATCTATTGTCCCAAATCACAACCATACCGGGCTCCCAAACTACTCGCGCAGTAAAAATAGGTTGTGTCACAAAAGCATAAAGATAGGATAGTAGAGGTGCACTTTCCTCTTTAGTCCAATCTTCAAAATGCGTCGTAAAATCCCCATTCACATAAACACAAGGCATTCCTGTATCNGGATGTTTAATGATAANGGGGTGTAATACAGGNTCNCGAAAAGCTTTTGAGTTCGGCTCTAACCCCACATCACTATCAAAAAAACTGCTATCTGAATGCCATGCACGCAAAACTTTCAACATGTCACGAAAANCCGGNGACAAAGCATCATATGCGGCTGACATTGATGAAAAATGTGTATCACCTCCAAATGGGGGTAACTTCTGAGCACTCAAGATAGAACACATTGCTGGAGCCNGATCATAAGAATGATCAGTATGCCAAGTACCACCAAGAACAGCATCCTGGTCAGGCTTAGTTCNTACTTCAGCAATCATCGGATGGCCCACAACAGGTGTGAAAAACCGATTTATATCAATATTGCCAAAAAACTTCGCTAATTCAANATGCTCTTCCGGGTTGAGAAATTGTTTTGGCATAATGATCACACCATNTTGAAATAATGCATTCCGCATCTGCTCCAACTCTGAGATGGCCGCATTTTTCAACAGCACTCCATCGAGACGTGCGCCGCAATATCCAGCCATTTTTTCAATTGTCCACTTGCTCACGAAATGATCCCTCGGGTCTAATTTTTTAGTCAATAATATCAGAAATCTGTGGCGTGGTACGTTGGGACATCTTAACTTATAAAGTCAAAACTCTCTCCAACTTTATGCCCATTCAGTAGATATCACATTGCTTCTACGTAGCGAAACTCCCGAACTGCGCCACCATCTAATGCCGTTATCGCCTTTTGATATGCATCCCCATCATACCCTTTATTTGCGGCATCTAAACTATCCCACTCAATTACAACTGTACGGGTTAATTCACCTGCTTCTCTTACAGCAACAGGCATACCTCTTGCTAAAAACTTTCCTCCTGCAGCTTTAATAGCTGGAAGGGCAAGCTGAGCATACTGCGCAAGTTTTGCTTCATCAGAAATACTTTTATAAATCACAACTTGAATAATTTTGGTCATTGTTTTTTTCTTTCATAGCTTGGTCAAAGTTAAGCTGAATGAAGTTTTACTTTAAAGCAATAGTTTCTATGTTTGTTTGTCTTTTTAGTTTTTATTAAGGCCTATCAATGGCCAGCGCATAGATTTTCCTTAAAGTCACAATTATCAACACAAGATTGTTGACAAGATGCGAACCATTAACTTTTTTATATAGCGAATGTAGGTCAAACCAACTGTCTTATAATTATAACTTTAATGCATTCTAAAGTTACATTTTTAATATACAGTGATTNTTAAAATAGGACTTTAAGGCTGATTTACTATTCAATCAATGGCAAGATTGACCCTTTTAATTTCAGAGTTTACCGTCAAAGAATGTCGAAAAACTATTCACTTTCTGATGAGAACAACCTTAAAGGCCGCCAAAGCAAAGCTGGCATTACAAAGTGGTTTCGGCCAACGGTCAGTCCACAAGACATTAGAAGTTTAATGCAAAAATCTGATGCTATAGCGTTGCGTGATACATCAATGTGGTTTGGAATAATGTTGTTATCAGCTACACTTGCAGTAAGTCTTTGGCCCTCTTGGTGGTCTCTCCCNTTTTGGTTGGCTTATGGCGTTCTTTATGGCTCAGCTGCAGATGCAAGGTGGCATGAATGTGGTCATGGGACAGCTTTTAAGACCAATTGGATGAATGATGTGATTTATCAAATTGCAAGCTTTATGATGATGCGGAATCCAGTAACCTGGAGGGCGAGCCATATCAGGCATCATACAGATACCATCATGGTTGGGTGTGATCCCGAAATCGTTGCAATGCGTCCTCCAGACTTAGTTCAAATTGCATTGAAATTCGTNGGAATTGTTGAGGCATTCGAAGCCCTACAACGCATGTTACTTCATGCAAGTGGGCGAATACATCCAGATGAAAGNACATATGTCCGAGACGTTGATTTTAAAAAGGTTTTCCTAATAGCNAGAATTTGGACAGCGATTTATACCGGTACAATANTGTTGGTAATCTTATCTGGTTCAATCCTTCCACTAATGCTCATTGGGCTCCCTCGCCTCTATGGAGCATGGCATCATATCATGACAGGGCTCTTGCAACATCTTGGGCTTGCGGAAAATGTATCTGACCACCGTCTAAATACACGTACGGTTATGATGAACCCCATTAGTCGATTTATCTATTTAAATATGAACTATCACATAGAACATCACATGTTTACGATGGTCCCATACTACAACCTACCAAAATTGCATGAACTTATTAAACATGACTTGCCAGTCCCAGAGCCTTCAATATTCATTGCTTTTCAGCGACTGCTTCCTGTCCTGTTTAAACAACTTAAATATGAAGACGCTGTGATCATACAGGATCTTCCATTAGGAGCAGCTCCCTATGGGACGGAAGTTGAGNTTTTAAGACCTAATGCGGTTTAAATTTAAAGTTTTAAGTATTTTTTCACAAGTGATACAGCTTAAATCTTGACACTAAAGATAGGTGTTGCAGGTAGGACAGTTGCCTATTTCATGGGGGTATCAAGAAACCATGGGACGTTTATGGATCGTCATCGTGGAGGCTTTGCGCACAACGGCGTAATTGTATTCACAACTAGTAAATACAATATCATGGCAAAGATAATTTTGTTGAACCCGTAGCAGATTATGCGTAAATTATCGCACCCATCGTGAACATGATATATAGATGAAAAACTAGTAATATGCCTGGAACGATATAACCCTCAGCAGTTGCTTTAACACCCTCTACTTGAGCCCATTTACCTTTTACCGTCGTGTAACCATAAATAAGGAACAATGCAGCCTGAATGGTGCCAAATGCAAAAACAGACCATGCTCCAACTGGTGATGTAACCAACAGCAGGATGTACATGACCCCTTGTGTCATCGTGTAAGT
Source organism: Planktomarina sp. (assembly GCA_002698165.1). Classification (GTDB taxonomy): domain Bacteria; phylum Pseudomonadota; class Alphaproteobacteria; order Rhodobacterales; family Rhodobacteraceae; genus Planktomarina. The sequence goes on from NZVF01000074.1 coordinate 12,385, forward strand.
TCCAGTCAATTTAACCATGAACTCTGAAGCTGCACCGAGCCCGTATTGTTCAATGAAGCCCTCAGTTTGAAATAGGCACCTAAAGCCATAGAACACTCCCATTAAGGCGGGAATAAGAATTGCTACAAAATTGATAAGTCCACCACTTGCTTCTAACATGATTATCACTCCACGTATAACATGATATGTCACACTAAGATGCGTCNTAATTTTATTTAAATCAAGTTTTAGTATTGAAGTNGCTGTCAGCCTCAGGTGGCNCCCCNGATTTATGGATAAAGGAACATAGCAACACTGCTAGATACAATGGCTGGCAAACACACCTTTTTTGGAAACAAGACCAGTTCGCCACTTCAGGAATAAAACAAACAAATCACTTCATTCTTTTGATGAATATACAGCGTAGCCGACGCAGTGTATACGTAGCTTAGATCCAGTCACTTATTTTGTTAAGGGGCATATTATGAACAAACCAACTTTGCTCTTCATATCTATGGGCGAACTTGCAACCCATCTTTTAGAGGCCGTTGCTAGGACTGACATGTTTGACACCGTCGTGGTTGCAAGTAGAGATCTTGAAAAAGCCAAAAAAAGAGCCAACAATGCGATGCTGGGTGCTGGGATCGAAGGATTTTTCCCCCACATAATTCCGGAAAAACTCGATGTTCACAGCAATGATTTTTCTACGCGGCTAAGAGAGATAAAACCTGATTTTATTTTTTCGGCTCCTTCACTGTTACCGTGGTGGAAATTGGCACCGGATGGGATTAATATCCCATTCGCTGGTTATACCGCGCTTCATCTATCACTGATGCAGAAATTTAGAAACCGTATTGCTCAGTCTGGTATTAAATCTATCTGGATAGGTGCTTCGTTTCCAGATGTGATCAATGCCATGCTGAACCGGACAGGGTTTGGTCCGGACTATGGCATTGGAAATGTTCAAGAGCCAATCGCAAAAATTCAAATGGGGGTTGGTCGCGCACTTAATTGTGCTCCAAAGGATGTTGATGTGAAGTTGGTCGCACAGCATGCATTTGAGTATTTTGTTCTGAATGATTTCAAACCAGATAAATTACCCCCTTATTTGCTCAAAGCGACTTTGGTAGATAAAGATGTTACACAGATCGCCGAAAATGTATTGCGCGAGCCTTTTCCGTTTCCTTATGATTTACATTTTAATCGGGTCACGGCGTCATCGGGCCTTGTTGCGCTGCATGCTCTAACGGGGAAAACGGAAAAATCTATACATTTGCCAGGTATCGGCGCCCTTGTTGGGGGGTATCCCGTTCGGGCCAACAATTCGCGCGTTTCAATTGATTTGCCAGATAAATGGTCTTTGGAACAGGCCATTGCGGTGAATGAAGCATCTTTAAAGTGGGATGGTATTGACGAGATGACGCAAGATGGGACTATTGTTTTTACAGTTGAGACACAGCAAGCATTGCGTAAGCTTCTTGGGAAAAACATTGAGACACTTTCGACGGAAACAGCCCAGGATCAGGCGAATGATCTTTTGCATGCTTTAAGATAAGTACAAGTTTGATAGGACAAGATATGCAGCACAAACAATCCAAGNTTTTATTTGAACGCGCAATGGACGTTTTAGTGGAAGGTTGTAGCTCTGCGTCGNGAGGGCCTATGAACTACAAACCCTTTCCACCCTATATNCGCNAAGGACGGGGATCTCGGGTATGGGATGTAGATGGAAATGAATATATAGATTGGCAACTGTCCTTTGGCTGTCTGCCAATGGGTCATGCTCATCCAAAAATTGTCGAGGTNATTCAGCAAGAAGTTGCGGGNGGTACCCATTTCGCAACNGCCNTNGAGGTCGAAGTNGAAACTGCTGAATTNATGGTCAATATGCTGCCCCATGTNGATAAAGTNCGCTTTGCAAATACNGGCACAGAAGCNTGTATGACAGGTGTTAGAATGGCNCGNGGCATNACTGGTAANCGNAAAATNCTNAAGTTTGAGGGCCATTATCACGGNTGGTATGATGGNNTGCTGGTAAGNTCNAACCCNCAGTATGTAACTTCGCTNGGNCATCCAAATGATCCNGTGCGCATTCCTGANAGTTCTGGNTTAACACCNGGCTCCTGGGANGATACTTTGGTCTGTNTCTGGAACGATGTNGANGCTTTGGAAAGAGTGCTGCNCGCTCACGGACATGAAATTGCCTGTGTTGTTATGGAGGGTGTGATGTCAAATATGGGGGTCATTCCACCAAACCACGGCTACCTCAAAGCGGTACAAGATCTGTGCAAGGAATTTAAAGTCTTGTTTTATCTCGATGAAACGGTCACAGGGTTTCGGGTGGCTCCGGGTGGTGTTGCCGAACTATACGGATTAAAGCCCGATATTGTTACTTATGGCAAAGCCCTGGGCCAAGGCTTTCCGATCGCTGCAATCGCAGGCCCCGACCATATCATGGAAAGTATCGAATATGGCAAAGTACTGCATTATGGAAGTCACAATGCTCCACGTTTAGGTCTTTTTGCAACGAAAACCATGCTTGAAGAAATGAGCCGTGATAATTTTGCTGGATATAAAAAGATGTCTGAAATTGGTGATCAAATCACCAAGCGTTTAAATCAAACTGCAGCCGACACTGGACAAAATATGCGCGTTCAAAATATTGGATCAATGTTTCACCCTGTCTTTACCGATCTGGACGAAATTACGAATTATCGGGACTTTTGTCAGACGGTTAATTTGGCAAAGTATGCAGATTTTTCACAAAAAATGAGGGATCAAGGAATCTTCTTTTCTGGTAATAAAATACTTCATAATCTGAGCTGTACTGAACATACTCAGGCTGATATTGACGCTTCAGTTGAGGCTGCAGGACATGCTTTGGAACAAATGTCAGCGAATGAACGCGGATATGTCGTAAATAAACACGGATGATTATCAATCTTTCAGGTATCTAGAGTGTATGGGCACATACTTTCTTGGTGCTCTTAGCCAACCTGCGTTAACCCAATCCCTTTGCTGAGTGATAAGGAGAGTGAAATGGCCCCGCCAGCCAAACCGAAGAATAGCGAGTGGAACCACGCGCCCGATCTGCCCATATCAGTTTCACCGATCCTAAGCTGGCCACCACGCCCATTGGCTTGGATAAAGTGGATCTCATCCTATTGGCTGGCGATCAGTTCAGTAACAGTGGAATTGGCATTAGCCTATACGATCTACACTTGGTTTCAGCCATCTTGGGAGGCAATGCAAAG
>NZVF01000075.1 GCA_002698165.1 Planktomarina sp.
CTTCGAATCCCTTTATGAAAACTTCTTAAATCATACTTTTCATTGGGGCTGTGGATTGCATCATTGTCTCGTCCAAATCCAATTAGTAGCGCGTCCATGCCTAGAATTGACTTAAAATATCCTGCAATTGGGATCGAACCTCCACATCCTATAAAAGCGGCCTTATTTGACCATTCATCAGACAGTGCGAGTCGAGCTGCCTCAAAAACTGGGTTGTCAATTGACATTTCGGTTCCAGTAGATTGACCGTGGGATCTAAACTGAATTGAGCAATCTATCGGTAACATTGACCTCACAAAAGAACGAAAGTTCTTCTGAATTAAAATTGGGTTCTGTTTGCCGACCAGCCGAAAAGAAACCTTTGCCGACGCTTCACTTGGTAAAACAGTTTTGAATCCATCACTGGTGTATCCGCTCCATATCCCATTTATTTCACAGGTAGGCCGGGCCCATATCATTTCTAAAGCGGTTCGTCCGTGCTCTCCTGCCAATTGAGATAGACCAACTTGCCCTAAGAAACTTTTAACATCAAAATTCAGTTCTTCCCACTGTGATTTGATTTTGGAACTAACCTCTTCCACTCCATCATAAAAATTTGGAATTTTTATATAACCTTTACCATCGTGTAGCGAAGCTAAAACCTTAGACAAAACTCGTGCTGGATTTGTTGAAGCTCCACCATACATTCCCGAATGTAGGTCCTTTGATGGTCCAGTAATTGTTAGTTCTTCTTTTAATACGCCTCTTAAACTTGTAACAATACCAGGCGTGTAGTCACCAAAAAGACCAGTATCACAAATGAGAGCTATGTCTGCTTTTAGTTCTTGGGCGTTCTTTTTCATGAATGGAATTAAAGAGGGAGAGCTTGACTCCTCCTCACCCTCAAAGAAAACACTTATTTTTCCAGGTAGGCGCCCATGTACAGTTTTCCAAGACCTGCATGCCTCAATAAAGGTCATTAATTGCCCTTTGTCATCTGCAGCTCCTCTGGCACAGATTACATCACCTAAATCCCCTTTTGCCAAATATGGTTCAAAGGGTTTTTTGTTCCACATCTCAATTGGATCAATAGGTTGGACATCATAATGACCATAGAATAAAAGGTGTTTTCCTGAATTTCCTGCGTGTCCCACAACCATTGGATGGCCTTTAGTATCGCGTCTACTTGTATTAAAACCTATTTGGTTTAGATCCCTTACTAACCAATCAGCCGCCATAATACAGTCTTCGTTGTATAATGGGTCGGTTGAGATACTGGGGATTTTTAGAAAATCAAATAAGCGGCCGGTAGAGCTTTTTAGATCTGCATCGATATGGGCTAGCACGCTTTGTAAATTTTTTCCCGACATTTGACCTCCAAAAACTAATAAATACAAATTACAGATCATTTATTTAAGATCTACTGGTTTATTGTATTTTGCTTGCCAATTGCATTAATAAATATATTTCCATATTTCTGAAACTTTGCTCTTGTATTAATAGCCGTATATGTTTTGGAATGTAATTCAGCGTTTTAGGCTGCAAGTTGCTTGTTTTATGATTATTTGCTCAATAACCTATTTTTCTTTAAATATTAATGTTAACTTATCGTAGTTGATTATAGTTTAGCAATTTAGTTAGGGCGGATTTATCAAGGTGAATATATGATTAGAAGGAGATCACCCCGAGTAAAGCTTAAAAAAAAGATGTCGACCTCAAAGGGCTTCGATGACTACGAAATCAAGCTTGGTGATACCATGCGCGGGGAACGTGCAACCCTNGGCAAGTCTTTAATAGACGTTCAAAATGATTTAAAAATTAAAGCAATTTATATCCAGGCGGTCGAGGATGCAAATCCTATGGTTTTTGACACTCCTGGTTTTATAGCGGGATATGTTCGCTCTTATGCTAAATATCTGGGATTGGATCCAGAAAAATCTTTTGAACTTTTTTGCTCTGAAAGTGGTTTTACTCCCGTACATGGGATGGACCCAGAAAAAGCGCTTCCCAAAAGGTCAAAAGATGTTGGAGGTATCAAAGACACTGAAAAGCATCCAAAATCTGGATTTGGAACAACTTCAGCAACCTTTGCGCCACCAAAAGAAACTCTTTTGAATAAAGTAGATTTAAAATCTTTTCTTTCTTCAATGGTTTTAATATTTTTTCTTTTAGGATTGGCATTTGGTATTCAAAATGTTTTTAAAAAAATTCAACAGGTTCAAATCACCGCAATCGATCAACCACCGGTAATTCCATCTGATTTGGATCCCCTTATTCCATTTGCATCGTCAAGCAATACATCTAAAANAGATTTAGTGGCAAATAGTAATATTTATAACCGTATCTATAGGCCCAAAGCACTTGATATGCCAATTATCGAAAGCCGAGATGGGCCAATCTCAGGAATAGACCCGAATATTCTTGGGACATTTGGATCTTTAAATGTATCTTCTTTGTCAAAGCCAAAAAAGATATCTGACGATTTATCTAAAANGAAGATTATATCTCAACAAAAGCCTGAAAAAACTGTGACTGATACTGTTCAGCTATTAGCAGCTGAGGGTGTTTGGATNAGNATAAAAGATGACGCTGGATCAATTCTGTATGAACGAATTATGGATGCGCGGAAACCTTTAGATCTACCAGTATCTAAAAATAAAAAATTTATTGATAGAGCNGGNAACTCTGGTGCANTGTTCTTTGTTGTAAATGGAAAGNTATATGGACCAGCTGGAGAGAAAACTCGCACTGTAAAGAATATAGAATTATCAGCTAGAAATATNAAAAGNACCTATAGTCTATATACTCCAGGCTTGGANTCGTCNTTGTACAGTTTCTTAAATGATATTGAGTCTGACGCGCTGAGTGACTAGAGGTAGAGAAAAGCTACCTTCTAGGAAAGTGTTATGACCTTGAATCATATTCGCCCTTGGCGAAATATTTACCGTCGTAAAAGTCGACAAATTATGGTTGGCTCAGTACCAGTTGGTGGCGATGCACCAATAAGTGTTCAAACAATGACTAATACGCTTACAACAGANGTAGCGGCGACAACTGAACAAATCCAAGCCGTTTCNGATGCTGGGGCTGATATTGTTCGCGTTTCTGTACCAGATGANAGTTCGACTAAAGCGCTAAAAAAGATNGTAGATGAAAGCCCAATTCCAATTGTTGCTGATATCCATTTTCATTATAAGCGTGCGATTGAAGCCGCAGAGGCTGGCGCGGCTTGCCTTAGGATCAATCCTGGAAACATTGGNAAACAAGAGCGAGTACGCGAGGTTNTTAAAGCTGCAAAAGATCATGGTTGCTCGATACGCGTCGGTGTAAATGGGGGTTCGTTAGAAAAGCATCTNTTAGATAAATATGGCGAACCGTGTCCCAATGCTCTAGTNGAGAGTGGNCTNGAACACATTCGAATTCTTGAGGACAATGATTTTTTTGACTTTAAAATTAGTGTTAAAGCNAGTGANGTTTTCATGGCTGTGGCGGCTTATCAGGAACTTTCAGAAGCAACTGATGCTCCAATGCANATTGGAATTACCGAAGCTGGTGGACTAATGNCAGGAACCATTAAATCAGCGATTGGATTAGGAAACCTGCTATGGACGGGAATTGGTGATACACTGCGTGTAAGTTTGTCAGCTGATCCTGTTGAAGAAGTTAAAGTGGGTTACGATATCTTAAAGTCTCTGGGGTTAAGACATCGTGGTGTAAACATTATTTCCTGTCCTAGTTGTGCGCGACAAGGTTTTGATGTGATCAAGGTNGTAGAAACTTTGGAGCGTCGGTTAGAACACATTAAGACACCTATGTCTTTGTCTATTATAGGGTGTGTAGTAAACGGTCCTGGAGAAGCTCTAATGACTGATGTCGCTTTTACAGGTGGTGGTAATGGTTCTGGCATGGTCTATCTGGCTGGNAAACAGAGCCACAAGCTTTCTAATGATAAAATGGTTGATCATATTGTAAAAGAGGTTGAAAGCCGNGCGGCTGTTATAGACTCGGAAAACTTAATTAAATAAGTATTTATTAGAAATTTTTTTAAGGGCCATAAATTATGTTCTGTGCACTTTGCCATGCTGACGAACCGCGCGGAAGCATGACTTCTGCNCGCTTTGCTTGAAGTATTGCATTTTTTACATCCCCATTGAGTGCGTANCGTTCTGCAACGGTCAAAATAGCTTCACCTTGTTGGCCTGATCTAGTAAAAGCAGCTCCAAGATATCGCAAAATATTTGTATCTTTATTATCTAGGTTTCGAGCTATCTTCAGTACTTTGAGTGCTTTTTTATTAACATTTTCGTTATTCAGCGTTAAAAGTGCTCTGCCGTAGCCACCTAAAATAAGCGCATTTTTNGGCTCCAGTTCTGCTGCTGTTTGGTAGGCTTTTATAGCNGNGGAGTATNGGNGGTTTTCTAATAAAATTTGACCTTTTAACTCNAAAAAATATGGATCATTTGGGTGTNTAATTAATAANTNATTAATAGATCTTATNGCTGTTTCTGCTTGTCCAATGCGATGGCTTGCCACTGCCTTTTTTAAGAGGTCTAAATTATTGGAGCTATTTAATTGGTTTAAAGTCCACTTTGGGTCATAAATAAATGACGAAAGTTTAGCATGAATGCGTGAAAACCAATACTGATATTTTAAATTGATTGGATGATTTGACTGCTTAGCTACAAGTGTCCGGATTGCTCTTATTCGATCTCTATCAAGTGGGTGACTTCTCGTGTATGGCTCTAGGCTGTCTAAACTTGTAGAAACCTGTTGTTCGAACATTTTAAAAACTTCGATCATGGCGCTTGAATTGATAGTAGCATTATTCATGTACCTGATAGCAGATTGATCAGCAGAAGACTCTTCATTACGAGAGTGCGCCAATAAAATACGTTTTGCGGAACCTGCAGTGCCCATTGCAATTCCAAACCCAGCCTCTGATTGACCTCCCGCCGCTGCTGCTATTGCTACTAGTGCACCAAAAGTTGAGGTCATCTTTGTTTTTTTGGCTGTGGCGATACGTCGAGTAATATGCCCGTTTGCAATATGGGCAGCTTCGTGAGCTATTACGGCTTGAACCTGCGATGCGCTATTAAGTTTTAGGAGTAGCCCAGAGTGAATAAATATATGATTGTTATCTATAACAAATGCATTAAGCGATGGAGAGTTAACTACATAAATTTTAAAATTTTTACTATTGATCCCCGCTACTTTTAAAATAGGATTTGCTAACTCTTGCAAGCCCCGTTCGATATCAGGGTCGCGTAGAAGAGAAATACTTTTTGCTGAATTTGCTCCAAACGCTAATAGCAATGTTATAAAAACAATTTTAATGTGGGTATTAAACATTAAAGAACTCTATATTTTGTAAATGATAAAAGATATTTTGAGGTTTCATTGCAAATTCACTTTACATCAAAATATAAAAAAAGACATCGAAAATTAGATGAGTAATGTGGTTCCCATTAAAAGTTTGAATGGTGTCGAAAAAGACAGTTTTGTATAACCCTAGTAATAAATCAAAAATATAGAATAGTGGTTCACAATACTTAGGAGCCTCATTCAAATAATTGATAACCTTAGCCTTGCTGATAACTGGGTTTATAAGCAAAGCCGACAAAAGCGTATTTTAGAGTTCAATTTTAATAAAGGTGGGGCTGAGTGAGTATAAGAAAACTGTAGGTAAGTAATTCATTTAAACTTAAATTTTACAAACTATGAGGAGCCAGTATTTTTTGTTTTAGTGTTTGGCCCAACAGTGATTTTAGGTGCCTCATAACTGTACGGCTCTTGTAAACAGTTATTTGATATAAAGGTTTAAGTTTACAAAAGAGGTTTTGAAAATTTAAGTAAATGCAGTCTAAACTCCTTATTGTTCTTTAAGTATTGTTTTATTATGATTTATAATTGGGTGTAATGATTTAATCTTACTGGAGTTTTGAAATTTGCTATTTTTAAAAACCTCTGGACAAATTTTAATACAAATATGGTTAAAGATAATTACAATTTTAATCCGATTAGCTGGTAGTTTTTTTTCAATTTTGACACTTTCCGCGGTATTTGGTGCATTTCTTCTGGGGGCGGTATTTTTCATTTATGGTAAAGGGCTTCCTAGCCATGAGGAATTAGCAAGTTATCAACCCAAAACTATTAGCCGAATTTATTCTGGCGAGGGACAAATTATTGATGAGTTTGCTACTGAGCGTAGGTTGTTTGCGGGTGCAAACGAGATACCCGATTTAGTAAAAGAAGCATTTATTTCTGCTGAAGATAAAAATTTTTATACTCATGCAGGTTATGATCCAATTGGTATGGCGGTTGCTTTGCGAGATGCTGTGGTCTCTCGTGGCCAAGATTTAAGGGGTGCATCGACAATAACACAACAGGTAATGAAAAACTTTTTGCTTGATGGATCTCGTTCTGCTGAACGCAAAATTAAGGAACTTATTCTTGCGACAAGACTTGAAAATACATTAAGCAAAGAAAAAATCTTAGAGCTTTATTTAAATGAAATCTTTCTTGGTCAGAATTCGTATGGGGTAGCGGCTGCTGCGCAGACTTATTTTAATAAATCATTGGAAAAATTATTGCCTCAGGAGGTAGCATACCTTGCGACATTGCCAAAAGCTCCTTCAAACTATCATCCCGTACGTCAACAAGATCGAGCGATCAGCCGAAGAAATTTTGTTCTTAAAGAAATGAACGAAAATTCTTTCTTATCTGATGGGGATTACGAAATTGCTCGTAACCAATCTCTAAAAACTGTTCAAAGTGGTGATTTTACAAGTTTTCGCAGCACATTGCCTCCCAGAGATTATCCAACAGATGAAATAAGGCGTCAATTGAGCCGTGATTTTGGCGAAGCAGAATTTTTTACTGGTGGTTATTCTGTTCGTGCGACTATCGATCCATCTTTACAAGAAGTTGCAGCGCAAAGCTTAAGACTAGGATTGGAAAATTATGATCGTACAAAGGGTATTTACTATGCAACGAGCAAGTCAATTTCTGAAGTTAAGTTAGGAAATTGGAGAGAATTATTATCTGAATTCAGGATTCCCAGAGAGATAATAGTGGATCAAAAGTGGCGCCCCGCTGTAGTATTAGGGTTTCAAAAAAACGATGTGATTATAGGAATAGAAGGAATAGACGGCGATCAGAACGTACTTTCAAATAAGGATTTTGAATGGATAAAAAAAGTTGTGTCTGTTGATGGTATTACTACAAAAAAAACAAACCTTTCCAAGGATTTTTTAGCCGTTGGCGATGTTATACTAGTTACACCACTCTTAGATAAAACTGATGGCACATTTTTAAACTGGTCTTTAAGGCAAATACCCAAAATTCAAGGTGGATTTGTGGCTATGGATGTCAATACTGGTCGTGTTATTGCCATGCAGGGAGGTTTTTCTTATGAAAATTCTGTGTTCAATAGAGCGACTCAAGCGATGCGGCAACCGGGTTCGTCTTTTAAACCTTTCGTTTATGCTGCCGCTTTAGATAGTGGGTATAGTCCAGCGACAATTGTTATTGATGCACCAATTGAAGAGCCAACGCTGAAAGAAGGAGAGTTTTGGCGTCCAAAAAATTATACTGACAAATTTTATGGTCCATCACCTGTGAGAAAAGGAATTGAATATTCGCGTAATCTAATGACAGTGCGCTTGGCAAAAGTCGTTGGTATGGAAACAATTGCTTCTTATGCTGAGAAGTTTGGCGTGTATGAAAATATGAGACCGTATTTATCAATGTCCCTTGGATCGCAAGAAACTACCCTGTATAAAATGGTGTCTGCCTATGCAATGTTTGCTAATGGCGGTGAAAGAGTTTTGCCAACCTTAGTAGATAGGGTGCAAGATAGGAATGGAAAAACTGTTTTCAAGCACGACGACCGAAGTTGTTCGGACTGTAATCGTTCTGATTTGATAAACGGCTGGTTGCCAGAAATTGTGTCAAATCGTGAACGAGTTATGGATCAGGTTACAGCCTACCAATTGACATCAATGATGGAGGGCGTAGTTGATAGAGGCACCGCAAGTAGGACTGTAAACCTGCCTGTACCTTTAGCTGGCAAAACCGGCACAACTAATGAAGCGAAAGACGTCTGGTTTATTGGGTTCAGCAGTAATATTGTAGCGGGTTGTTATATGGGGATGGACCAGCCTGCACCGTTAGGAAAAGGGTCGGGCGGTGGCGGTATGTGTGGACCAGTTTTTGATCGCTTTATGGATGCTGCTGTAAAGAAATTGGGTGCTGGAGACTTCAAAATTCCAAAAAATGGAACGTTTATTAATATGGATCGACATTCGGGTGCACGTTTGCAGGACGGAGCTAAAGGAGACCACGTTATAGCTGAATTTTTTAGAATTGGTGAAGAGCCGGTTTTTGGCGTAGCTTTTGATGGAGGGTTTCAAGTTAGTGGAAATATTCCGTTATTTGATATTGGCGAAACTGAAGTTATGAATGAAATGATTACCTCTTCTGGAAAAAAAGTGAACGTTGCTCCACAAGCTTCATTTGGAGCAATTTCGTCCGGTGGGCTCTACTAGTATAGTCAACTATTGCGCAGTCTGCATAAATCAGTTGGGTTTAGCTATAAAGTTTGATATTAGACTTAATAATTTTCTGGGTGATAAATGCGTGCGGGAATAACTAATGTGGTTAATGCGATTAGAAAGTCTCTCTTGCTTTTAGAAAAGCGTTTGGATTATGAAACTGCTCCTCACAGGCTCGAAGAATTTAATGCATTAATTGAAAATCCAGCCCTTTGGGATGATCAGAAACGTGCACAGAAACTTATGCGTGATCGNCAGTTGTTAATTGATGCAATCACAGTTTTTGAGGGTATTACAACGGAACTAACAGACAATTTAGAAATGCTTGATTTAGCTGAAGTAGAAAATGACACAGCTATGATACAGGATTCTGAAAATGCACTTATAGCTCTTATGCAAAATGCTGCTAAAAAAGAATTAGAGGCTCTTTTAGACGGGGAAGCCGATGGCAATGATACTTTTTTAGAAATTAATTCTGGTGCCGGTGGCACTGAAAGCTGTGATTGGGCACTAATGTTGGCTCGCATGTATGTAAGATGGGCCGAAAAAAAAGGGTATAAAGTCGAACTGCAATCGGAAACAGTCGGTGAAGAGGTTGGAATAAAATCTGTTTGTTATAAGGTTTGTGGCCACAATGCATATGGATGGCTGAAATCTGAGGCTGGAGTTCACAGATTGGTGCGCATTAGTCCTTTTGATGCGGCTGCAAAACGGCATACTTCTTTTTCTTCGGTATGGGTTTACCCAGTCGTTGATGACAATATTGATATTGAGGTAAAAAATTCTGATATACGAATAGATACGTATCGTAGTTCTGGTGCTGGTGGACAGCATGTAAATACGACTGACTCAGCCGTTCGAATTACTCATAATCCAACTGGAATAGTTGTAACCAGTTCTGAAAAGTCACAACACCAAAATCGTGACATAGCTATGAAAGCTTTAAAGTCTCGGCTGTATCAAATAGAGCTGGACCGTCGAAATGCAGCGATTAATGAAGCTTATGAGAGTAAAGGTGATGCAGGCTGGGGCAACCAAATCCGGAGTTATGTTTTACACCCGTACCAAATGGTAAAAGATCTGCGCACAGCTTTTGAAACGTCCGACACCAAAGGAGTTTTAGACGGTGATTTAGATGAATTGATGGCGGCTACACTAGCAATGAATGCGTCAGGCAAATCACGTACAAACCTTAACGATTAATAAGGTAATTTATAAAATTACCGATTTATAATTTTTAAATAATAATAATCTANGNTTGNTNTGNCGNATTNGATAAATTTTGNTTNCNAGATGCCNGATTGAGTGGATCATCTTGCCTCTGAACAGAACCCTCNAAATGTGCACCACTTTCAATNGCAATNGTTTTATGGATAATATCGCCNTCGACACGNGCTGTGGANGTCAAACGAACTTTCAGNCCTCGAACACGCCCTATAANATGGCCATTGACCACCACNTCGTCNGCTATTATTTCTCCCTTCACTTTAGCNCCATCNCCAACAGTTAANAGATGTGCCCGAATATCTCCATCAACACGNCCCTCNANTTGAATGTCNCCAGTAGTTTTTAAGTTACCAGTAATTAGGAGGTCNGAAGATANNATNGATGCAGGCGGNTTNGCCTTTGGCACAGANGGTTTGAAGTCAGCTGGGGGTTTGCTGACTGGAGCTGCTGNNTTNTTAANTTCGGTTTCAGCTTTTGGNGCCGGTTCATTTAATTTATTCTTAGAAAACATTTCTTCCTGCCTTNATAAAAATCATTGGGTTAACGGCTTTTCCACCAACCCTTACCTCATAATGTAAATGGGTTCCAGTAGATCTTCCTGAGTTTCCCATATCNCCNATCTTTTGTCCACGGGAAACGCTCTGTCCTTTTTTTACGCGAATTCTTGCCAAGTGAGCGTATCTTGTTTCAATGCCAAACGGGTGCTTAATGTAAACAACGCGTCCATAACCGCCGTTCCAGCCCGCGCGTGTAACCACACCATCTGCAGTTGCGTAAATTGGAGCTCGTGATCTTGCGGCTAAGTCTATACCCCGATGCATTTCTCCCCATCTNGGCCCAAAGCCGCTGGTAAAACGATAGGTTTCTTTTACCGGAATATCAAAGGGAGTTTTTTCGATAGCTATTCGGTAAACATTTAACTTATCTAGCTGAGAGATTATATTGTTTGCCCTATCGACCCTAGGATCAAGGCTCTCCAAAACTGTTGATTGAAANAAGATAGGTGAAAGAGCTCCCCCTTGGCCGGAATATCCCCGTTTTACTTGATCCAGTAGACGTTTGGTGCTNAAACCAGCAGTTCGGAACATTTTATCCAATGGTTCAACAGATATCGTTAACGCATCTTCCAACTGTCGAAAAATTTGATCAGATTTTTCTTCAAAAAATTGCATTTCAAGCTCTAAGTTTTCCATGCTTTCTTTTGCNAAATTAGCTGTTTGCNCTGCNTNGTCTCGCTGTNNAGANATTTCTTCCAAAGTCTGATTCATATACTCCATAGTTTCTGAAATTTCGGCTATNTTAACCGCTTCTGGAAGAACTCCAGCTTCTNGATTTATTTTTTTTTGTAACAATCGAAGCTCAGTCCGCAATTCTTCTCGCTCGTTCATAGCCCTCCTTAAAGTTCCATGGATAACATTTATACCACGTTCTAGTTCCCGCCGCGTATCTTCTGATCCGAGTAAAGTTGATTGCATAACTGAAATTTGATCTAGTGCTGTATTAAAACGGTTTTGGGAGTCGATGGACTCTTGCTCTCTAATGTCGCGCTCAGATGCTAGAGCATTTAAACGCTCCTCATATAGTGCCTGGTCACGCCGAGCTTGGTCCCTGAAGTTTCCAGATCCAATTGTCTCTATCAGCACAATAGCCGTTGCTATGATGCTCCATATAACAATGACGGAAACCCCCAATAGCATAAATACCTGGGTAAGCGGAGACAATTTTACAAATCTTGTCTCAGTATCAGTACGTAAAAATAATCTCTTCTCAGGAACTCTGTGTCCGAGTATTGAATTTAAATGAGCTGGTATTTTTGAGAACAACTTTACACTCTAAAGAATTGGGTACGTTTAAAATTAACATTCTAATATCGAACTGAACATTGAGCTGCAACAAATTTGACCTTTTTTAGAGGAGTAATGTGCGCTTGTGGCTAAATATTGCCTGTTTAATTCAGCGCATTGCAGGCGGTGGTTCAATGTTTTCAGTAAGTGGCCAATAAAAATCAGGTGCTATCCCTGCCTCTGCCCGTTTTTCTTCGTTGAAAGGCGGTTTTAAGAAGCTATTAAAGTACTTTCGTACCAATTCATGAAACTTTGGTTTTGGATCAATATCATATTTGCCACAAAGAAAATGGAACCACTTNGATCCATAAGCTACATGTGCAACTTCTTCNGCATAAATTNTTTTAAGTNCTGCTACAGTCTNNGTATCAGTNTGATTTTGAAANACTTTAATCATACTGGGAGTGACGTCCAAACCACGTGCTTCTAGTACCATTGGAACAACGGCCAGACGGCCTAAAAGATCATCCGCTGTATCCTGGGCAGCCCGCCACATACCAGCATGTGCAGGCATTGCGCCGTAATAGCTGTCGTGGCGTTCTAAACAGTCGGAAATAAGATTAAAATGCTTACTTTCTTCGTCCGCAGCTTTTACCCAGTCATCATAAAACCCTATTGGCATTATCGTATCGGAGAACCGCGCTATGATATCCCAGTGTAGATCAATTGCATTAAGTTCTATGTGCGCTACCGCATGTAAAAGTGCATTTCGACCCTTTTGGGAGCCCATTTTGCGTTTTGGGACATCTTTTGGCATTAAAAGCTCAGGCTTAATTGGTCGCGCTGGCTGCAACGGCGGTTTGGCAGTTCCAATGTTGATTGGCCTATGTAAATCGCGATTTTCAAACCATTGAGCCGCGAAGCGACGCGAGATCGCTGCCTTTTCACGACCTTCAGAAGTTTGCAAAACAGTGCATGCCATTTCGGAAAGTGAAGTCACTTGTTTAAATCCTGGACTGCACCAAGGACTTCTTCAACATGTCCATTAACTTTGACTTTACGCCAAATTCTGCTTATTTTTGCATCTGTGTCGATTANATATGTGGATCTTTCAATTCCCATGTAGGATTTGCCATACATCTGTTTTTCAATCCATGNATCAAAAAGTTTGCAGATCGCTCCGTCTTCATCNGCTATCAAATGGATGCCAAGATTATGCTTGCAGATAAAATTCAGATGTTTTTTTACGCTGTCGCGCGATACTCCAATAACCATTGTATTTTCGGCGGAAAAGGTTTCTGCCAGCACAGAAAACCCAATTGCCTCCTTGGTACAGCCAGGTGTGTTGTCTTTGGGGTAAAAATAGAGAACTAGGTTTTGTCCTAGAGTATCTGTAAAATTAAATGTTTGATTATTATCAATTGTGGCATTGAATTTGGGTATTTTATCACCGATTGTTAACATGCTGTCCTCAGATTTCATAAAAATGATAAGGTTAGTTTTTAAATCACTGTGCGCAAATTAAAAGGGTCTAAGTGTAAGATGTCGCAGTCAAATGAACATAGTGAAAAAAACATAATAAAAAGGCCATGGCGCAACTGGAGAGGTTCAAGACTTTTTGGGACAACTGTTCTTTTTATTTTAGCAGTTTTGTTCTGCATTGGAATTTTAGTTGCAGTTCTTCAGTCACGAACCGTGCCACTGCCCAGTTTAGTCGAAAATAAAATAAATATTTTTTTAAATGCTGAACCTAACTTGCCTCCTGTTAGTTTTGAAAACGCTGAAATAGGGTTTTCAACAATATTTTACCCAAAATTAGTTTTGGAGGGTGTGAAATTCTCAGATGCCCTAACTGGCTCTGGCATTAGATTGGGTAAACTTGAAATAGTTTTTGATGCTTTTTCTGCAATTACAGGTGTGTTGGCCCCGAAATCTGTAAATTTATATGGAGCTGTTATAGATATCACACGAAAAAATGATGGTGTTTTTGATTTAGGTTTTGATGTAACAAGTGAATTCACCACTACTCTTGCTTTTGACGACATTTTCAAGAAAATCGAAACTTTTTTTACAAATGGTGAGTTTGTAGGCTTAGAAACAGGCCAAATTAATCAGGTCACTGTAAATTATACTGATCAGGTGAACCAGCGTGCTTGGACTTTTGATGGTGGAAGTTTTAAGGCAGAGAGAAAAATAGATCGTGTCGAGCTTCGGGCTGACCTTGCGTTATTAACTGGTGGAGATGAAGCCGCGACGTTAGCCATTAGCTATAAGTTCTCATCTATGGGGCTTGGTGAATTGAGCGCGCAAATGCGAAACATATCGGCCCAAGATTTAGCTTTACAATCTCCAGCATTAAGCTGGCTTGAAATTCTTGATGGTAAATTGTCGGGAAGCCTACGCAGTACTCGAAATAATGGAGCCTTTGATAAATTATATGCAATTCTTGACTTTGGTGAGGGGAAATTACTCACTGGTAAACGCAATGACCGCATCCCATATTCTCAAGCAAAGACATATTTTACATATTCGCCTGATCAGAATCGCTTGGATATCAATTTAATATCTTTTGAATCCGATTGGGGAACAATCTCGGCGGATGGTTATTCAATTTTATTAAATAGTGATGGAAAAGGTAACCCGTCTAGTGGAATGATTTTAAACCTCCAAGTAGATAATGCAGATTTAAAATTTAGATCTTGGTGGGACGATCGGTTTGCTATTTCGGAGGGCGTCGTTCAATTAAAAATTAATTATGAACCATTATGGGTTGATGTTGGCCATATTCAGGCTCTGGTTAACGGTGTAAAAATAAGCGGAAAGGGTCTTGCGAGCTTAAATCAGTCTGGTTGGAGTTACGAAATGCAGAGCAGCGTACCAACTCTTAAGGTAAGAGAACTTTTAAATTTTTGGCCAGCAGGATTCAAGGAAAAAAGTCATAAATGGTTCAACGAAAACATTGAAAAAGGTACTTTAAAAAATTTAACGGTCTTCATGAAGCAGAATGATCAACCAAAGCCTGAATTACTTAGTAGTTTTGAATTTGAAAATGCAAACATAAAATTTTTAAAACACATGCCCTCAATATCAGATGGCTCGGGATATGGTTTGATCGAAAAAAATAAGTTAATAGTTGTATCTCAAGGAGGACATATTGAGACTGCTAAAGGTGGCCGTGTATCAATAAAGGACTCTGTATTTAAAATTCTGGATACAAATATTCCAAACCCTCCTGCTAAATTTGATTTGCAGGTTGATGGTAGTATCCCTTCAGTTTTTTCTTTGCTAAAGAACAAACCTTTTGAAATAGAAAAAAAAATAGACAGAAATTTTGCTGATATTTCTGGTCATCTTAACTTTAATGCTGAGCTGTCTTTAATTCTGAAGAAAGGGATAAAAATAGAAGAATTGGATTATCGAGTTGATGGTAGATTGCAGAATGTCCAGACTAGCGCGATAGTCCCTAGCCGAGATTTTGCAGCGCGGTCGCTTAATATTTTAGTTGATCCAAATAAACTTCAAATTTATGGCGATGGGACGATATCTAAAATACCATTTTCCGGGAGCTGGACCCAACCATTTGGAAAACCTGATCTGCCAAGCCAAGCAGTTGTGCAACTTGAAGTTTCTGATTCTTCTTTGAAGAATTTGAATATTCCAATGCCAAAAAATGCTCTAACAGGAAAGACATTTGGTGACTTAACACTAGATATAAAAAAAGGATCGGCAACTACTTTTACCTTAAAATCAGACCTTTTGGGTGCGACTGTTGATATCCCAGCATTAAGTTGGAAAAAAGCATCTGATGTCCCTGCAAAATTTGAAATTTCTGGAGCCTTTTCCAAGCCTGTGTCAATTGATCGATTTAAAATGGAAAGCAAGGACTTTTTAGCTGTTGGGGATATGGAGTTTGATAACGAGGGTTTAAAAGTTGCTTCGCTTGATGAATTAGAGGTTGGAAACTGGCTGTCTTCCAATGTCGATTTGACGAGACAAAACCCTGGAGAACCAATGCAAATTAAGTTAAGTGGTGGGACGCTTGATCTAAGAAATTTACCGCTAAGTAAGTCCTCAGGCACCACCGCTCCACTTGTTGCTGATCTCGATAATTTAAGAATTTCGGATGATTTAGCACTAAATGAAGTAAGTGCAAAATTTTTAGGTGGAGATAGTTTTCAAGGAAAGTTTTCTGGAAAAGTTAATAATGGAACTTTTATATTGGGGACTGTTGCAGGGAGAGGTGAGAGCCTTCGGTTAGATCTATCCTCTGAGGATGCTGGTGGCGTATTGCGCGATGCTGGTCTTCTTCGACAAGCAAACGGAGGGAACTTGCAACTCCTGCTCACTCCAGGGGCTTCTGGTTGGAATGCCGATATGCAAATAAGTGATGTCAGAATTGAAGATGCTCCACAAATAGCTCAACTATTAAGTGCAGTATCCGTCGTCGGGTTGCTCGATCAACTCGATGGTAAGGGTATATTTTTTAATTCGATTGAAAGTAAATTTAATATAAAAGATGAAATCTTTACAGTTTACAGTTCGAGTGCCGTTGGACCTTCTCTTGGCTTATCACTTGATGGTTTTATAAACTCTCAAAGAAAGGTAATTGACCTTCAGGGAGTATTATCTCCTTTTTACCTCGTGAATGGTATTGGTGCCTTCTTAACCAGGCAGGGTGAGGGATTGATTGGCTTTAATTTTAATTTGAAGGGTGAAACAACCCAACCTAACGTCACGGTAAATCCTTTATCAGCATTTACTCCAGGCATGTTTCGTGAAATTTTCAGACGACCAGCACCAGAGCAAAATTAATGTATCTTTCAGATTTTGACTTTGAACTTCCAAAAAAATTGATAGCAACCCGACCCACATCACCGCGAGGAAACGCTAAGTTGTTAGTTAGTTCAAGCGGACGTCTACATGACTCTAGAGTTGGAAATATTTGTAATTTTCTGAGACCAGGTGACCGACTAGTTTTAAACAATACTAAAGTTATCCCAGCGCGATTAGATGGAGTTCGATTTCGCCAGTCTGCCCAAGGACCAGTTCAAGCAAAAATTGCAATAACTTTAGTAAAGCCATTACCTAATGGCAATTGGGAAGCGTTAATAAAACCATTGAGAAAGGTGAAAGTTGGAGAGAAAATTATTTTCAAAAAAGGTTTGATAGCGACATGTATTAAAAAATTAGATGGTAAAGGGCTATTAGCTTTTTCTGTTAAGGGTGATGAGCTAGATGAGGTTCTTGATAAAATTGGAGACATGCCATTACCGCCTTACATTGCATCCAGACGACCTGCAGATGCACAAGATCATCTAGATTACCAGACAGTTTGGGCTAAACATCCTGGGGCCGTGGCAGCCCCAACCGCTTCGTTACATCTCGACGAGCATGTGTTATCGGCTTTGTCTAATCATGGCGTTGATATTACATTTGTAACACTGCATGTTGGTGCTGGTACCTTTCTTCCCGTAACTGTTGATGACATTCGAAAGCATAAAATGCATGCTGAATGGGGTTATGTCGGTTCGAAAGCTGCACAAGAAATAAAATCTACTAAGTCTAAGGGAGGACGCATTATACCAGTTGGTACTACGGCTCTGCGTTTGATCGAAACGGCATCTCTTACCGGTATGATAAAACCTTTTGACGGGGATACGGAAATTTTCATTCATCCAGGATTTAAATTTAAGGTGACTGACGGCTTGCTAACAAACTTTCATTTACCTAAGTCAACACTGCTTATGTTGGTATCTGCTTTTGTAGGAAAATCTGAATTAGATAACATTTATCAACACGCGATCGATATGTCTTATCAGTTTTTCAGCTATGGAGATGCGTCATTGCTATTTCCCTAATAAAGGTATTTGGGTTTTAAAGATAATAATTATCTAGTTTAGCTTATATTTAATTGAAAATTCTTTTCATCGTAGGTTTGGAGTTGCGTGATGTTTCAGGTCTTATCGAGCTCTTGGGCTTTACTACTAGGAATGATGTTTTTGATGGTAGGTAATGGCCTGCAAGGAACGCTTTTAGGTGTCCGAGGTGGTATTGAGGGTTTCTCTACCTTCGAAATGTCTATAGTGATGTCAGCCTATTTTGCTGGCTTTCTAGGTGGTTCAAAAATTGCTCCTGATTTAATTCAACGCGTTGGACATGTAAGAGTTTTTGCAGCATTAGGATCTTTTATTTCAGTGATACTGATTTTATACCCTCTACTTGCTCACCCTATTGCATGGACTTTTGGTCGCGTAGCTATTGGTTTTTGCTTTTCGGGTGTTTATGTCACCGCGGAAAGTTGGTTAAACCATTCCGCTGACAATAATAATCGCGGTAAAGCTCTTTCAATCTATATGATTGTACAGATGATTGGTATCGTTAGTGCTCAGGCTCTTTTGGCCTTGGGAGACGCGAGTGGTTATGTACTTTTCATCATTGCATCTGTTCTAGTTTCTATTTCATTTGCCCCAATTTTATTATCGGTCTCTCCAACTCCAGCATTTGAAACAGCAAAACCTATGAAGTTGAAAACTTTAATTGAAACTTCGCCGTTGGGTTGTTTTGGAATGTTTATATTGGGTGGCGTTTTCTCAGCACAATTTGGAATGTCATCAGTTTATGGGACTTCGGCTGGCCTGACTGTTACTCAAATTTCTCTATTTGTTTCAAGTATCTATGTCGGTGCATTGCTAATGCAATTTCCTATTGGTTGGTTTTCGGACCGCGTGGATCGTCGAATTGTTATTTTGATTGTAGCAGCTTTGGGTGCTGCTGCAGCACTGGTTGCATTATTAAATGATCAGTATTTTGGAATTATCTTATCAGCTGGATTTATAATGGGTGGTACGTCTAACCCTCTGTATTCGCTTCTTATAGCTTATACGAATGACTACCTTGAGGTTGATGACATGGCGGCGGCATCTGGTGGTTTGGTGTTTATAGGCGGCGTAGGAGCTATTGCGGGTCCTTTGATAATAGGATGGATGATGGATCGATTTGGAGCAGAAGCTTTCTTTGTGGTAATCTCAGTTTTAATGGGTGGTCTTGCAATATATGCAGGATTTAGGATGACCCAGCGGTCGAGGGAAGGCATTGATGACACTGCGTACACTCCCGTGATGCCTTCTTCTAGCCCAGTTGCAATTGAGGTAGCATCTGAATTCGATATTGATACAGCCCTAGATGATATTCCAGATAATAAATGAATAAGTTTTTTGTTTGCACTTTTTGTTTGGATAGATACACATAACACAAAGACCGCGCTTTCGAGGCAATAAAATGGCAAGCGTAAACGACGTAGTAAGTTATTGGTTAGATGTAGTTGGCCCCAAAGGTTGGTATGCGGGGGGTAGCGGTCTTGATAGTGAAATTTACACGCATTTTAATAGTACTTGGTGGAAAACTTTAAACGGTGGTAATGCGCTCTGGTTGA
>NZVF01000076.1 GCA_002698165.1 Planktomarina sp.
GACAACGCACCTGGTTTCGCAAACGAATGGCGGCATGGACAAATGTTGACGCAGAAAAATTGTGGCAACTTTAGCATAAAACAGGCATGATTTATTATCGCTCTTTATCAAAAATAAATATGAAATAACTCCTTAAAATCAAATTTAAAATTTCTCAGCATTTGTTTGCTATTGAGCAAACCTCCAAAAATATCTTGATTAATTATTCAGAAATCGACAGATTTTTGTCGTATTTGTCGCTCTTTAAATCACATTTAATCGTTGACCTTCGCTATTTTATAGTCCTCAATGGAATTTATCGTTTGTCCAGCACTCTGGGCAGTAACAAGTAAAGTATTTACAAAATAGTGTCTTAGGGAGAATAAGATGACGCAAGATAATAACTTCATACACCCAGCTGCAGAAATGTATGCTTCAGAAGTCAAAGAAGGTAAACTCGATCGCCGTGAGTTTTTAGCAAGAACTACTGCTCTAGGTGTTTCGACGGTGGCCGCTTATGGACTTCTCGGACTTGAGACACCTGCTGTGGCAGGCGGGCACGCGCAAGGCGGCACAATCCGAATGGAGATGGAAGTTCGCCCAATGAAGGATCCGCGTACTTATGACTGGACGCAAATAGCCACGGTCTCGGCTGGTTGGTTGGAATATTTGGTCGAATATAATTCTGACGGTAGCGTACAGCCAATGCTGTTAGCAAGCTGGTCAGCAAATTCAGACGCCACTCAATACACACTAAACGTTCGTAAGGGCGTTAAGTGGAATAATGGCGATGATTTTACAGCGGAGGATGTAGCCCGCAATATTACAATGTGGTGCGATAAGGGAGTTGAAGGTAATTCAATGGCAGGTCGTATGGCTTCGCTCGTTGATGCGGACACCGGCATAGCCCGCGCAGGCGCAATTGTTGTAGTTGACAGCCACACCGTTCAACTAAATCTACCTGCACCAGACATTACAGTAATCGTCGGAATGGCTGACTACCCTGCGGCTATTACTCATGCTTCTCACAGCCTGGAAACGATGATATCCAACCCAGTTGGCACGGGCTATATGAAACCTGAAATGTATGAAGTAGCCGTAAAAGCCGTACTGGTGCGTAATGAGGATCACGAATGGTGGGGCTATGCTGCTGGCAAAGGCGGTTACCTAGATCGTATAGAATACATCGATTATGGAACTGATCCTTCGGCGGTTGTTGCAGCTTATGAAGCTGATGAAATTGACATGAATTGGGAGTCAGTTGGAGAGTACTCAGAAATATATGATGGCTTAGGTCTTGAAAAATCTACCGTAACATCGGGATCCACAATCGTCATACGTACGAACCAAGGCTTTGAGGCTTACAAAGACGTTCGCGTGCGCAAGGCTCTCGCAATGGCCGTAGACAACAATATCGTTATGGAACTAGGCATCGATGGGCAAGGTGACGTAGCTCACAACCACCATGTTGGGGCTGTTCATCCAGAGTGGAACCCTGATGCAGGTCGTATCCCTTACGATCCTGCAGGCGCTAAAGCTTTAATGGCAGAAGCAGGTATGGCTGATTATGAGCATGAGCTCATCTCAATTGATGATAACTGGCGTAAAAACTCTACCGATGCTGTAGCAGCTCAGCTGCGCGATGCAGGCATTCCAGTAAAGCGGACAATCCTGCCTGGATCTACCTTCTGGAACGATTGGGTAAGCTATCCGTTTTCTTCAACCAACTGGAACCACAGGCCACTGGGCACTCAAGTTTTAGGCCTAGCATATAAGTCAGGTGAGGCATGGAACGAATTTGCTTGGGCTAATGCAGAGTTTGACGCATTGCTAGCAGAAGCAAATTCTCTGGCAGATGCCGACGAACGACGCGTNGTAATGGGTAAAATCCAAAAGCTTGTNGTAGACGAAGGAGTAACNATCCANCCCTATTGGCGCCAGCTTGCACGNCATACAAATGGCAAAACNGTAGGAACTGACATGCACATTGCTTATCTGCCTCAAATTTATAAGTGGGCNCTAAAAGCATAATTGAAGCANANTTTTTAGCCGCCCTTTCCTTGGATTGGGCGGCTTTTATTTTAANNNCTANANATTNTACGTTGAATACNNAGCAAGTGGCGGCAACAGGAATAAAAATATAATGGGAATGTTTATTATTCGCAGGGCCGGATTGATGGTCTTGACTGCCATTTGCCTAACTTTTGTTGTTTTTGTAATGACAAACCTTCCAGCAAATTTAGAAAAACTTGCAAAAACTCAGGGCAATTTTAGGATGAGTGACGCTGAGGTCGCAAGTTTCTTGGAAGATCGNGGCTTCAATCGACCAATGACGGTAAAATATGGTGAATGGCTTGGNGTCGTTCCATCATATAAAATTAAAGGGGGTGATGAGGAAATTAGAAGTCGTTGCTCCGCCAATGGACCTATCATAGATGAAACTATTAATTATTGCGGGGTGCTTCAGGGGTATTGGGGTCATAGCTGGGTATTTCAAAAGCCNATAGCTGAGGTTATTAGTAAACGCNTATCACGAACTGGCGCCCTTATGTTTTGGGTTTTTCTATTGATGATACCAGGAGCTTTAATTCTTGGTGTTTTAGCTGGCATGCGAGAAGGTTCAAAATTAGACAGAACATTGTCCACCGCAACAATCACTACGACTGCNACACCAGAATATGTTTCAGGNGTCATATTTATAGCTTTGTTAGCTTCGAGTAAGTTTGGANTGAGCCCTCTATTCAATTCTTGGGGNTGGACGGAAAAGCGNACTCTATTAAAAGGTTCCGCGACATCTGCCTCAAAAGATATGCCNGCCGANTTTGATGTTTCATTCATCCCNCAGTTTTTAGANNGCTTTTGGTACAGGCTNGCTGAAGCACCNACCNTGGACAACTTTCTACTGCCAGTAATCACCATTGCGCTCTATGGAATGGGNTACATCGCNCGAATGACCCGTGCTTCNATGGCTGAAGTCATGACNAGCCAATACATTCGAACAGCCCGATTAAAAGGCGTGAGTTTTCGTAATATCGTTATAAAACACGCATTACGAAATGCGCTAATAGCTCCNTTCACAGTCATAATGCTGCAAATACCNTGGCTCTTAACCGGAGTAGTAATAGTTGAAACTTTATTTAATTATAAGGGTTTTGGTTGGGCTTTGGTTCAAGCTGCCGGTAACAATGACGTGGATTTGCTTTTAGCTGTGTCTGTTGTGTCAGTAATTGTCGTTTTACTGACCCAGCTGATATCTGATATTGGCTATGTGTTCCTAAACCCACGCATTAGAATCTCATAGGTGGCAGAATGGAAGCGTTAACCTGGACTGGCCCGTTAGGCACCTTTTTGAACCCAATGGTCAGTATAATCACAATACTATTGGCAATTACTATAATCGCACAAATTTTCAGCACTATGATTTTTCCAACAGCGCGCGGTTTCAATGCCGATGGAAGTTTAATGGTACATGCTACGACCCACCTCATTAACCTGGCAGTGAAATACTGCTTTTATGTCTTTATTTTATTATTAGCACTTTATTTAATTATGGGCTCACTATTTGGGACATCTGCCTTAGGAATAATTGGCGGCATATCAAGGCAATTATTACCAATTTGGGTATCGATGATAGCAATATTCTCAGCTTCAATAATCTTCAAAACCCGTCTCGGTTTATATGGTAAGCTCTTCGATAGCCCTATAGGAATGATTGGATTTGCTTTAGTCCTATTTTGGGTTCTCGTGACCATATTGGGCGGTGGTCTTGATCTCATCGTTACTCACGATGAACTGAGCCAAGTTTCCGGAATGAAAAATAAACTGCCCGGAACGCCAATGCGTGGCGCGACAGAAGATGAATACCCACATTACTTACTTGGCGGTGATAACTTGGCTCGCGATGTATTTAGTCGTGTGATTAAAGGCTCCGCAATCGTGATAGTTATCGCGCCTGCGGCAACATTATTTGCTTTTATGGTGGGTATAACCCTCGGGTTGCCCGCCGGATATTACGAGACACCATTACTTCAATTGAGAACAAAAAGCTTTTACACAGCTTGCGGTGCTGCTGTTTTATTTTCGCTTTTAATGTTCACTGTGGCTCCAATTGATATTGCCATTCTAATCACAATTCTTTCACTACTGGTCATCTGGATGTTATTAAAATTAGCTGTAGATACGGTCATTAGTTTCATTGCAAATTTAATACTAGCATTTCCCGTCATTCTTTTGTTTTTCTTGCTGGTGACACCAGAAATAGTAAAAACAGGACTCCCAAATTATATGGCCATGATATTGTTTATATTCCCAGTTATTTTCTTTGGAGTTCTCCTAGACGCGCGTTTTTATACGCGTCCCGATATTCGCTGGTGGATTGTCGGCGGTGTGACTTTAATCTTATTCTGGTTTTACCTTTCGATGATCTCCGAAATAAATACATCAGTTTATATCCTCCCAAATTTCTTGGACGGAATTTCACTTCCGCCAGAAATATTAGTGGTATTTGTTTCTGTTGTATTCGTAAACTCGCCAACTGTTTTTAGAATTGTTCGAGGCCTCACTCTAGATATTAAAACNAGNGACTATGTAGCGGCAGCACAAACCCGTGGCGANGGTTCTTGGTACAT
Source organism: Planktomarina sp. (assembly GCA_002698165.1). Lineage (GTDB taxonomy): Bacteria > Pseudomonadota > Alphaproteobacteria > Rhodobacterales > Rhodobacteraceae > Planktomarina. The sequence goes on from NZVF01000076.1 coordinate 4,608, forward strand.
ATTACTTTGGGAAATTTTGCCGAATGTTCGTGGACCGCTGATTGTCGATTTTTGTTTGCGTATNGGTTACACGACCATACTTTTGGGNACTCTTGGTTTCTTTGGTCTTGGTTTGGAATCTGAATCTCCTGACTGGGGGACTACAATTAATGCGGGGCGGCGATTGCTATCAGTAGCGCCGATCCCTGCCCTCGTTCCNGCNCTGTCCCTGATGAGCTTAGTTCTAGGANTAAACCTGCTNGCTGANGGCTTGCGCGAAGAAAGTTTGAAGGATTAGTGTCATGGCAAAAATAGACTATGGCGAACCAATCTTAGAGATAGAAGGCCTCTCTATTTCATTCTTCACCCGTCTNCGTGAAATTCCAGCNGTAATGGACTTCAGTTTTAGNGTCCAACCCGGCGANGCAATGGGACTGGTCGGCGAGTCAGGCTGTGGAAAATCAACCGTTGCACTGGGTATAATGCAAGACTTGGGTGTAAATGGGCGCATTGTAGACGGTACAATAAAATTTAAGGGCAGAGATCTCAACAGTATGACTAACGAAGAGTTACGTAAAATTCGTGGCTCTGAGATTGCTATGATTTATCAAGAACCAATGGCTTCACTAAATCCAGCAATGAAAATTGGACGTCAGCTCATGGAAGTCCCCATGATNCATGAAGGTATCTCAGAGNCAGAGGCCATGAAAAGAGCATTAGAAGTTGTTAATGATGTTAAGCTCCCTGACCCAGAAAGAATTTTAAAATCTTTTCCACACCAACTCTCAGGTGGTCAGCAGCAAAGAATTGTTATTGCAATGGCNCTNATGTCGAAACCGAGCTTGCTCATCTTAGACGAACCCACCACTGCACTGGATGTGACCGTTGAGGCGGCAGTTGTCGAATTAGTAAAAGACCTTGGAAAAAAGTATGGTACTTCGATGCTTTTCATTTCTCACAACCTTGGATTAATNCTCGAAACCTGTGACCGAATTTGTGTAATGTATTCTGGCGAAGCCGTTGAGACTGGCCGAATTCAGGATGTCTTCGACAAAATGCAACATCCATATACCCAAGCATTATTTAGATCGATACCATTACCNGGTGCNGATAAAAATGCCCGACCCCTCGTCGCAATTCCAGGAAACTTTCCTTTNCCACACGANCGGCCAATGGGCTGTAATTTTGGGCCACGNTGTGATTACTTTAGCCCNGGCCAATGCGANCAAGNCGAAATAAAAATGGATACAGTACCCCATGGAGACAGGCATGGATCACGCTGCTTAAAGTGGGCCGAAATAGATTGGGATGCGGAAGTTATCCTGGCAGAAAAAAAGATTAAGTCNGAGCCAGGAGATGTTGTTTTAAAANTAGAAAACCTAAAAAAGTATTATGAAGTAGCCGCAAACGCGTTATTTAGTGATGGAAATAAAAAAGTTGTAAAAGCAAACGAAACCCTCACTTTTGACGCAAGAGAATCTGAAACACTCGCAATAGTGGGTGAATCAGGGTGCGGAAAATCAACTTTTGCAAAGGTTTTAATGGGGCTCGAAACAGCAACTGATGGAAATATTTNGCTAGATGGCAAAAACATCGAAGGCACCTCTATTGAAAATCGAGAGACAAAAACGGTANCTGAGGTCCAAATGGTTTTTCAGAATCCATTTGACACACTTAATCCATCCATGACAGTCGGCAGTCAAATAATTAGAGCNTTAGANATTTTCAAAGTAGGAAAAACTGACCTCGACCGCCANGAAAGGATGTTAGAGCTTCTTGACTTNGTTAAATTACCACGTGAGTTCGCAGAGCGNATGCCCCGNCAACTTTCAGGAGGTCAGAAACAACGNGTTGGCATAGCCCGAGCTTTNGCTGGAGATGCAAAAATTGTAGTAGCTGATGAGCCTGTGTCAGCTCTAGATGTTTCGGTTCAGGCCGCAGTGACTGACTTGTTGATGGAAATTCAACGTGAACACAAGACTACCCTATTATTTATTAGCCACGACCTCTCAATTGTGCGTTACCTCTCCGATAGAGTAATGGTAATGTACCTTGGGCATGTCGTCGAAATGGGAAGTACAGAACAAGTGTTTCAGCCACCTTATCACCCCTACACGGAAGCGTTGTTAAGCGCAGTTCCGATAGCAGACACTTCAGTACAGAAAAAACATATTGTACTAGAGGGTGACATTCCTTCGGCTATTAACCCGCCTAAAGGTTGCCCATTCCAAACTCGTTGCGGTTGGAAATCTGAAGTTTCAGATGGATTATGCGAACAAACAGTTCCACCGATACGTAATCTGGAAGATGGCCACCAAATGAAATGTCATCTCACCGATGACATATTATCAAAAATGGAGCCAGTAATAAAAGTTGTTGCTAAATAANGATGAAGTTANTNTCAGATACAAANAATTAANTGATGTTTTGAATAATTTAAAGTTTAAAACTTATCTGGCGGTAAAACAAAAAATCTATAAATACGCATCTAAAAACTACTAGAAATGTTCANNTCTTATAGTAATAAAATTAAATAAAAAAAATTATNTTAGTTCGAAAATGAGTTAAGTTGAACTAANANACAGATTAGGGGAAGTAAAAATGGCCGGATCAGTAAACAAAGTTATAATTATTGGCAATCTAGGCCANGATCCTGAAGTTCGTAACTTCCCAAGTGGAGGTAAAGTTTGNAATTTTTCTGTGGCAACATCAGAAAATTGGAAAGATAGNAACACTGGAGAACGACGGGAACGGACAGAATGGCATAGAATTTCCATAACCTCAGANCCANTAGTAAGGATTGCAGAGCAATATTTACGCAANGGTGCAAAGGTTTATTTGGAAGGTCAATTGGAAACCCGCAAGTGGCAAGATCAATCAGGTCAGGACCGATACACAACTGAAGTTGTTCTTCGCCCTTATGGCTCAACTATGACAATGCTAGATGGCCGNAACGATGGTGCCGCCCAAGACAGCAGTTTTATGCGAGACCAGACTGGCAATGATCAAATTCCCGACAATACGTCACCAATTTCAAATTCTGATCTCGATGACGAAATTCCCTTTTAGATTATAANTAGTCGAAAACCTGTGCTAACTATNNGGCTGGGATTTTAATGAATCTTTAAGAACAGACAAAATGGCCNCTGGATCNACATCAGACGTCTTGAANGTTTTCCCAATATCATGTGCAAGTATTAAATTTAACTTACCNGATACGACCTTTTTATCCTGTTCCATAATCGATAAAAGNTCTANNGGNTCTAGGANCNCACCCNNTACNTGAGAAATNTCCGTTTTTATTCCCATTTTAGTTAGGTGTGACCTTACTCTTGATGGAGCCTCTTGAGAGCAAAATCCCAAACGAGCAGACAGTTCAAAAGCTAATACACACCCTATTGCAACNCCCTCACCNTGAAGCAACCTATCCGAATATCCNGTTGCTGCCTCTAATGCATGGCCAAAAGTATGGCCNAAGTTTAGCAAAGATCGATCACCCAACTCNAACTCATCTCTGACCACTATATCAACTTTAGTTTTNCAAGACATTCGAACAGCTTCAAGACAGGCCCCNACATCGCCATCCATTAATGCATGTCCATTTTTTTCGAGCCAAAGAAAAAATTTTTCGTTTCCTAACAAACCGTATTTTACGACTTCACCGTAACCTGCCATNAGGTCACGTTTTTGTAAGGTATTTAAAACTTCGACATCCACCAGCACTAAACTGGGTTGATGAAAAGCCCCAATAAGATTTTTTCCCTGACGAGCATTTATTCCAGTTTTGCCACCAACGGAACTATCAACTTGGGCTAAGAGAGTGGTCGGGACCTGAACAAAACGGACACCCCGCCTTAAAATTGCCGCTGCAAAACCAACCAAATCACCGATAACACCTCCACCAAGCGCAATAATTACATCGTTTCTTTCAACATTTTGTTCTATAAGAAAATCGACTGTCTTGCCAAGGTATTCCCAACTCTTGGTCGCTTCTCCTGCCGGTAGTTGAAGCGTGGAATGCATAATTCCTGCAGAGTCCATCGTCCGTGTGAAAAGTTTTAAATGGAAATTGGCAACAGTGGCTTCTGTTACAATAAACACCTTCCGACGTAATAGCAGAGGTGANANATATTCNGCAGCATTTTTCAATAACCCTTGGCCAATTTCGATATCGTAACTTCTCTTATCTAGAGGCACTTTTATGGTTATACTCATTTTTAATTTCCTAAAGGGTTCAATACGTCAGGNCTATTTTTCAGAGTATCTATAACCTTTTGAGAGGTTTGCTGTNTCGTATTTTTTTTGCCTGACTCTACATTAAAATCTGCCAAATTATAGGACACTTTCCGCTCATTTAAAATTTTAAATAACTCTTTTTTAGGGTTAGTAGTCTTTAGTAACGGTCGATTGCTTTTGCGGCGAACCCTTTCCCAAAGAATTTCAGGATCAACTTTCAGAAGAATTGAAACCCCAAACTTGGAAATAATGTCACGATTTTCTTTTGACATAAACGCCCCACCACCACTTGATACCACGCACGGAGGTCCTTGCAGCAAGCGCTTTATCGTGCGNGCCTCAGCCTGACGAAATACCCTTTCGCCATCTCGTTCAAAAATTTCAGAAATGGTTCTATTTGCATCTTTAGAAATTTCATTATCAGTATCNATAAACGGAACGTTTAGGANCTTAGACAGCACTTTACCAACCGAGGTTTTTCCAGACCCCATCATACCCACCAGAACTAGGGTTTTAACCAGTACCATTTCAAATATTCCATATTCTAAGATTAACTTGCCTTACGACCTCAATGGCGCGATTGTTACAAGAACAATAGATACAAAAATCGTCCAAAGGNAATACCTTAAAAATGATTAGACTTATAAAGTTTTTTNTCTACGTTGTNATAGTATTGGGGATTTTATTCATAGCNTTTGCCTATATTGGTCCAATTCTTGGTTTTGATTTNACAACACAAAANACGATCGTCGAAATTCCATTCCAANTAGAAACNGATTAAAATGCGTGNGATTTATTCACTAATATTTTTTATGAGTGCNTACCCATTATTNGCTCANGAGAATGCCCCTATTTCAGCAATTGATTGGCTTTCCCAACCTGGCTTAGCTCCAGTANCNGANGAACCAGTNGAAAAGGAAAGNANGCCCNNAANCANCCAAAANAAAATTACNGTGAGTAAATTAGANATCCTTGAAAATAAAANTTTTGGACTNATCCCCNNAGAAATATCNAACATTCCCACGAACTTTTGGACCGANCTNGATAGTGACACTCTAATGCAGCTGCTAATNAANCANCCNCGTTCAGGCCTACCNGCGACNGATGACCTTCTTGTTAGAGCATTATTAGCAGAAACCTCTGGAAACACTGGNGTNCTTTTATCGCGCGCCGANAGCCTGATTGATCGAGGCGCNACCAAAGCTGCTTTTAATCTTATTAAACAATCAGAAATAAAAGACGAAAAGTCTTTTGAAATGTTTGCAAAGGTTTCCTTACTTACAGGAAATATCAAACAAATGTGTGGGATACTAAATGGCGCGCGACATTTATCAAAAAACGATGCCCTGAAAGTATATTGTCAATCAGANTCAGGATCCTCTATGACTGCTAAAATAAGTTATATCACTTTACAGGCTCTGGGTGCATTTGAACCAAAGATTTCTAATCTTTTAGCGGCATATCTTGACCCAGATATTTCACACGATTTTGTGCCACCAGACTTTGATCCCCTCGAAATAACACCACTAGAGTTTCAATTGTACAATAGCATAAATCGACCAATTCCATTAAAAAATTTACCAATAAAGTTTGCCAGTTTAGACTTGGAAGACCCAGTAAGTTGGGCTAATCAGATAAACGCCGCCGAACGTCTTGTAAAAATTGGCAGTTTACCCACTAATTTGCTTCTGCAAATCTATAATAATGGGCAGGCATCCATGCCAGGAAAACTATGGGAACGGGTCCGCTCGGTCCAAGCACTACATCTTGTTTTAAGCGATCCAATAATTGACCCAATAAATGAACTTAATAAGTTTTGGGACATCCAAAAAGATAAAAAGCTTGTAGCGGCTCTTGCTCGAGCCTGGTCAGACAAATTACTTGAATTTGACGCCACTGCTATAAATAGCAAAGTTCTATTTCAAATGCAGGTCCTATCAAGCTCCAATGTATTTCCATTTGAAAAAACAATGCAAAAGCTTCAAGAGCAAAATAAACCTTTTAGTCCNAAAATGTTTGAAGTTATTAGAAATANTTTCAAAAAACGCATCACAACGCCAATTGAATTTAGAGCAGTAAATATTTTACGGGCAATGCGTCTGATTTCAGAATCCTTAGATGGAGATTTGCTCGCACTCGAAAAGGGAATTAATCTATATCGCGCAATGGGGCTAACGCCTCTCGCTCAACAATTGACTCTAGAGTATATGATANTGGCAAAGAACAAATGACATACGCCTGGATTTCAAATTTTTTGGAAGCGACCGCTGCAGAATTTGGGGCTACAAAAAATACACAAGAAGCATATGGAAGGGATCTAAAGGATTTTTTACAATTTGTTACTAATAAAGGTTCAAGTTTCNCAAACGCAGATAGGCAGATAGTAGAAGATTATTTAGTTTATTGTGACACNTTGGGCTTTGCGACATCCACCAAAGCCAGAAGACTATCATCAATTAAACAATTGTATAGATTTGCATATGATGAGGGCTTACGAAAAGACAATCCATCTGTTGAACTTCGAGGACCTAAAAAACATAAAAAGTTACCTCAAACTTTAAATTTAACTGAGGTTGAGAATCTTCTGCAAGCAGCCAGACAAATGCCTAAAAGTACATTTCAAAAAAAACGTCTGACTTGCCTANTGGAGGTATTATACGCAACGGGCCTGCGCGTAACGGAGTTAGTGAGCTTACCAGTAGCTTCAGTCCGTGGACAACCAAGAATGATACTTGTACGCGGAAAGGGTGGAAAAGAACGAATGGTACCACTTTCTCCCAGTTCTAAGATAGCAATAACAGAGTGGCTTTCTTGTCGTGACAAAGAAAAAACAACNTCAGAGTCTTCATTTCTTTTTCCTTCTCGCGGTAAAGAGGGTCATCTAACGCGGGTTTGGTTTTTCCAACAGATTAAAAAACTAGCCACTAATATCAATATCTCACTCGAAAAGGTAAGTCCGCACAGCTTACGGCATGCCTTCGCTACGCACTTATTAGTAGGTGGAGCTGATTTACGATCCATCCAAACACTATTAGGACACTCAGATATAGCAACCACAGAAATTTATACACATATCCTTGATGAGCGGTTAAAAGAATTAGTACTTAACCACCATCCTTTGGCTAAACAATCACAGACAGGTGAGTAATGGAAAATTTTAATTTTGAGTTAAGTTTTTGGCTCACCACTCTTTCTATTTTTATTTTNTTAATATTATCAGGTTTTTTTTCCGGATCTGAAACAGCTCTTACGGCNGCCTCCAGAAGCAAATTACAGGCTAAAGCCGATAAGGGATCAGTTGGNGCAGCGCGGGCATTGCAGGTTACGAATGACCGCGAACGATTAATTGGAGCAGTTTTATTAGGAAATAATTTTGTAAATATTTTAGCTACATCACTTATTACAGCTCTATTTACCAAAATGGTTGGCAGCAATAGTGTTTTATTATCCACGTTAATAATGACCTTTCTTATATTAATTTTTGCTGAGGTGCTTCCAAAGACATACGCCATAACTAACGCTGAAAGCGCTGCTATTAAAGCATCACGGATAATATCTGCAGTCNTATTTGTATTCTCTCCAATTGTCAGTTTTGTACGATTTTTAGTTCGAGGGGTTCTTTGGATTTTTGGTATCATCACTGATCCNGACACAAATGTACTTGCAGTTCGAGAAGAAATTGCAGGAGCTTTGACCCTTGGACACAAAGAAGGAATTGTNGAAAAAGAAGATCGAGANAGAATTCTNGGCGCCCTAGATCTANCNGACCGTACTGTTGAAGAAATAATGTTGCATCGTTCAGANATTGAGATGATTGATGTCTCGCTACCAGCCGAAGAAATTTTNACTAAATGCCTCGCAAGTGCATACACACGCNTGCCATTGTACAAAGGNAANCCTGAAAATATCGTTGGCGTAGTCCATGCTAAAGATCTAGCTCGTGCAATGATAAAACTTACAAGAACTNCTTCAAAACAAAANAAATCATTGTCTCATTTTCGAGTGNTGGACGTGGCTATGAAACCCTATTTTGTTCCTGAAACTACACCACTAGATGATCAAATGCGTCAATTTTTAAAACGCCATACACACTTTGCACTGGTGGTTGATGAGTATGGTGCGCTTCAGGGTTTGATAACTTTAGAAGATATTTTAGAGGAAATTGTTGGAGAGATTACAGACGAATTCGATGAAGATGATAATGCATTAACAGCGATTAAAGATGATCATGTAATAGTTGATGGAGGGATGACAATTCGNGACCTAAATAGAGCACAGGATTGGAATCTTCCAAANGATGANGCAAATACNCTAGCNGGCTTAGTAATACATGAAGCCCAAATGATNCCATCAGAAGGNCAAGTNTTTGTTTTTTATGGGTTTAGNTTTGAAGTTATNGCAAAAAAAGAAAATAANATTACTCGTCTTAAAATATACCGTTTATAAATATAAATCAAAAATTAATAGGAAGGTGGAAATGTGAAACTAACTTTTTTAATAGGGTTTTTTGTAACCTTTTGCAGCAACTTAAGTTTTGCTCAAACTATCAATAATGATATTGTACAAGAAACAAACTCCACCCAAAACCTTAATGCTATCCGAAATACAGTGGCTGTAGGCCAGGCTTATAAAAAAGAGGATTTTGGGGCATGGACCTTACGATGTGTCAGAACTGAGGAAGGAGTCGATCCCTGTCAACTATTTCAATTGTTGTTAGGTCCTGATGGCTCACCTGTAGCTGAGTTTACAATGATTAACTTGCAACCAAGTGAAAATATCGTTGCTGGCGCAAATGTTGTAACGCCACTAGAAACCCTACTCACGTCTCAATTAATCATAAAGGTAGGCGATAAAATGAACCAAACTTACCCTTTTTCTTTCTGTGTCGAAATCGGATGCGTAGCGCGCGTCGGTTTTTCAAGCACAGACTTAGAAAACTATAAAAAGGGGAATAGTGCCGTGATAACTATAGTTCCAGCCAATGCTCCTGATAGCCCTCAAAACTTAACATTGTCATTAAAAGGTTTCACTGATGGTTATACAGCGCTCAGGACTCAGTGATTGAATTTAGACTGATTTCAATACTAAAACAGCATTCATCCCACCAAAAGCAAAGGCGTTTGAAATAACACATTCTACATGAGAATTTCTTGCATAATTTGGAACAACATCGAGCTCACATTCTTGGTCAAAACTTTCATAGCCAATTGTTGGTGCGATAATTCCATCACGCAAAGCCATTATGCAAGCAAGCAACTCAACTGCCCCGGTTCCTCCAATTAAATGGCCATGCATGGACTTCGTTGACGAGACCATCAAATTCTTTGTATGTGCTCCAAAAACTTCCCAAATAGCAGCACATTCTGTCTTATCGTTTGCTTTGGTCCCAGTCCCATGCGCATTAATATAACCAATGTTATCAGAATCTATCCTAGCATCCTTCAATGCTCCAGTAATCGACTTTGCTGCACCAATTTTTGAAGGAACTACAATATCAGAAGCATCTGCATTCATCGAAAAGCCAATAATTTCAGCAAGAATATTTGCACCTCGTGAAACTGCATTATTATAGCTTTCCAGAACAAAAACTCCTGCTCCCTCTCCCTGGGCCATCCCAGAACGGCTACGTGAGAATGGACGGCACGCGTCGTTTGACATAACCCGCAAACCTTCCCACGCTTTAATCCCACCAAATGTTAACATTGCCTCTGAACCACCGGCAATCATGGCCGGAGCCATTCCACTTCTAACCATTTGAAAAGCCAATCCTATTGCATGGTTTGAGCTTGCACATGCGGTTGAAACAGTAAAAGTTGGACCTTTCAAACTAAATTCCATCGAAATATGGGAAGTGGCGGCATTACTCATCAATTTTGGGACTACAAACGGATGCACACGATTTTTACCTTCTGAATAAACTGCTCGATAATTGTTTTCTACGGTACTCATACCACCAGCAGCAGTTCCCAAAACCACACCCGAGAACTCCGATAATTCACCGTCAAACTGGAGACCCGATTCATTTACTGCCTCTCGAGCAGCTATAAGAGCAAATTGCGTAAATCTATCATAAAGAGAAATCTGCTGCTGATTAAAGTGAGCAGTTTGATCATAGCCCTTAACCTGTGCACCAATTTTTATTGATAATCTATCAACATCAGGAATATTTAGAGGCCCGATTCCACATCTACCTTCTCCCATAGAAGTTAATGTTTCTTCCACATTATTACCAAGGGGATTTATTGTACCTGAACCAGTAATAACTACGCGGTTCATAACTTAATTCTGTTCTGCTACCAAGTTTTCAACAGATCTTACTATTGATCCCACTGAAGACACATCAAAATCACTTGTTTCTGGAACA
>NZVF01000077.1 GCA_002698165.1 Planktomarina sp.
CATAAATGTTGCACACTCAAATTAAATATGCTTATTTTTTTCGGCAACTTTTTAGTTCAACAATTGCTTTAAGGAATTGAATGACACCTAGTTTTTTTAAAAAAGGTGACGATCACTCGAGTGCTTTTGTTTCCAAAGCAGAGGAAACATCCGGCACAAGGCTATCTAATGAGGAAACAAAGAGATGGTTAGGCATCAACACTGAAAAAAGTTGGTACGAAGAGTTAGCAACTCCAAGTTTCGGTAACAGACTTAAAACTCAGATTAATAAATTCAAATATGGCAAGCGAGCCCTCCTGTTTTTAAACAAAATATTCGCTAATTCAAAGTTTAAATATCCTGTATCCAATGCTCGTCAGACGTCAAATACAGTTTCCAATTTTTTCTTCTCAAATTCAAAATTAATGACAATGGAAAAATGCCGTTTCCCGGCTGCTTTGTTGGCGTTAACCGCGGTTATATTCGGATTTACATTTTCTTATCTTAAACTTGAGAACCGTGACCCTATTTCTAATAATCGCCCTAATCTAGCCTCTCTAAATGATAATATTTCTAAATTTGAAATGGAAATTGATCAGCACTCCCAGCTTCCAAACAGCGCCAATATAAAAAATTTAAGCGAAGCCAGACATGACGGGGCATATCACGAAAGACCCCAGCGCTTACAAGTTCAGCCGTTCAAGATAGTAGATCTGACTGAACCATTATTAAATGAAGATCAAATTATAGTCGCATTTAGTAATGCAACTGAACAATTTAAGGTGCCAGATGCACGCATGGAGGGGGGTTCAAAAGATGAAGGTTTTGTTTTAGAACCATTAAAAATCTCTGACGTTGGTTATGTAAAAAGTAATGAAAAAAGTTTCTCTATACCCGATAGTTTAAACTCACCGCCTGTCACTCTATTTTTTAGAAAAAGTAGCGAAACAGATGAAGATAAACCAGTATTTAAATTTCAAATTTCAAAAGCAGGGCTTCAGGCTAGCACCCCTTATCTCTATGCCGTTAAGCAAGATACCATACCTGACCCTCAGAACTTTCAAAGTTCCATAAATAAATCACCCATAAAACAACCCCAATACTCTTTTATCAACTATACACAAAGTTGGTTAAATGAGCTCTCAGCTCCAGAGACAGAAGATGCCCAATGGAAATGTTTAGTGGAGGCTTTATATTTCGAGGCCCGCGGAGAAGAAATAATGGGACAGTTTGCTGTGGCTGAAGTAATTCTAAACAGGGTGGATAGTTCAAACTTTCCAAATACTATTTGTGGTGTCGTAGATCAGGGTTCTGGGCGCAGAAATGCTTGCCAATTCAGCTATAATTGTGACGGGGTTCACGAGAACATGCCAAAGAATGCGAATTATGAACGAGCAAGTCGTATAGCAGAAACAATGATTAACGGTGGAGTTCGACAACTGGTTGGCGGTGCTACTTATTATCATTCAACATCCGTCCAACCATTTTGGTCTTCTGGGTTTTATAAAACCACCCAAATTGGCAAACATAAATTTTATTCTCCCCATAGAAACAATATAATTGTTTTTCTAAGGCCAATGTTAAGAGAACCAATCATTCAGGAGGAAGAGGAAGAGAAAAAAAATAGACCAAACAGTTCGTCTGTTTTAATTTCCAAACGGCCTAAAAATCGACCAAATGAACTTCAAATTCAAAAAATAGCAATTGAACAACTCATACAACCAACTGAGTTTCAAAGCCCTACCAGCCAGAGTAATGCCCCTACAAAACTCGCAGCAACGATAAAAAAAATATTAGGTTTTCAAGAAATTAATTTGATTGGAGTTGCTGGAAATGATTTGGAGCGCTCCGCATTGGTCAAATTATTGGATGGCGAAATCATTAAACTTAGCGTTGGCGATAACTTAAACGGGGGGAGGGTTGTAGACATTAGTGCAGTAACCTTAACTTATTTAAAATCTGGACAGTCGATTACATTAAAATTGCCAAAAAGCTAATCACAGTACACAACTACGATTGTGAAACCTGAGCTTCAGAAAAAGTAGCCATGCCAGACAAACAAGCTAATGATCCTTTTAACACTCCTATAGCCAAAGTGGCTCCAGAACCCTCACCCAAACGAAGGTCCAGCGCTAATAATGGGTTTTTCTCGAGTCTTTTTAGAATCTGCGCGTGCGCCCCTTCAGCACTCACGTGCCCAGCCTGAACGTGATCCAATGCCTTTGGGTTGATTTTATGCAAAACAGCAGCAGCAGCTGAACAAATAAATCCATCTAGGAGCACCGGAATACTGCGCGCGCGCGCTGATGCTATCGCACCAACCATTGCAGCTATTTCTCGGCCACCCAAAGCTTGAAGAACTACCAAGGGATCCATCAAAATATCTTTATGAAAAAGTAGCCCAGCGTCAACTACCTGTCTTTTTAGTTGTAATCCTCGGTCATCGATTCCTGTACCCCGTCCTACCCAAGCTTTTGCACCTCCTCCATAAAGAGCTGCTGCTATTGCAGAAGCAGACGTAGTATTACCAATTCCCATCTCGCCCGCAACGAACAAATCAGCTGATGGGTCGACGGCGTCCCAACCAACTTGTAGAGATTTTAAAAGTTCACTTTCAGTCATGGCAAAAGATTTAGTAAAATCCGAAGTGGGCTTATCTAAATCCAAAGGATACACATCCATCTTGGCTCCAAAAGTCTTCGACAATTGATTAATTGCGGCACCACCAGCTTTAAAATTTAATACCATTTGCTGGGTCACCTCAGCCGGAAATGCTGAGACACCAGGATGTGCCGCAATGCCATGGTTGCCAGCAAATATTGCTACTTGGGGCGCATCTAATTTAGGTTTAGTTGTTCCAGACCAACTGGCGTACCAAATAGCAATTTCCTCTAAATGCCCCAGCGACCCATTAGGTTTTGTTAATTTAGAATTGCGTTCAATAGCCTTTTCTTCAATTAATTTGTTAGATTGTGGCAAAGCTACCATAAAATTACGGAATTCCATTAGTGAAGTTAAATTAATCATTATCCAGAAAATCCATTGATTACTTTTAGAGCCTTGTTTACCCAGCATTCAAAGTTATTAAGCTACGAAAGCTCCTATTCGATGTCTAACAACGACAATTGGACCCCAGAATGGTCAGATGTAAAAATAGCCCTTGGTTTATTAAGTCGCATACCCGTTGGCAACCAAAGCGAGAAGCTAAAATCCCGTGGACCAAATCAATTGTGGGCATTCCCAGTAGTAGGGGTACTCTTGGGAATTTTAGCCTGTTGTATTGCTCAGCTTGGTATATTTTTAAATCTTAACAACCTTGCCATTGGATTTCTAATTGTTGCAAGCTCAGCTATTACAACCGGCGCAATGCATTTTGATGGGCTAGCAGACACTTTAGATGGAATTTGGGGTGGTTGGTCAATATCGCAGAGACTTGCCATTATGAAAGACAGCCACATTGGCGTATACGGTGTTGTCGGCCTTATTGTTTCAGTAGGCTTACAAGCTGCACTATATGGACAAATCATTCAGGAAAGTGTTTGGCCAATAATTGGCATAATGGCTATATCTAGAGCTGTAATGGTCCCAATGCTGGCGTTTTTAAAAAATCCACGCTCTGAGGGGCTATCATCTGACGTTGGGCAACCAAAATTACAGACCGTCTTTCTAGCAATGACTTTGGGTATTATTGCTTCGATATCTTCTGGAGCGTGGATCGCCCTTGGTGGTGCTATCTTAGCTGCTTGCACCGTGGGCGCTATCGCAAGAAATAAAATTGGTGGACAAACTGGAGATATACTTGGCGCCATTCAACAAACAGCCGAAGTTTTTGCACTCATATCTGTAGTGACTCTTATATAAATTATTTAGGCAAAAGAATATTAGTTTTTAAAAGATCCAATTACGCCGCCCGAGATGTCAACACTGCGTTTATTTCTTCTGCAGCCATTGCTTCATCTGCCACGTTTACAACTGCTATTTCCCGTATCAAACGCTCTATGGCGGCTTCGTAAAGCTGACGTTCAGAATAACTTTGTTCGCGCTGATCATCGGCTCTGTGTAGATCACGAACGACTTCTGCTATTGCGATCAAATCGCCTGAATTGATTTTTTGCTCATATTCTTGCGCACGCCGCGACCACATTGCTCTTTTTACTTTTGCTTTTCCTCTTAACGTTGCCATCGCGTAGGCTACTACATCCGGGCTCGCTAAAGCACGCATACCAACCTCTATCGCTTTATAAGTCGGCACCCGCAGAGTCATTTTGTCTTTTTCGAACAATACAACAAAGAGTTCTAAACTTGTACCAGCAACCTCTTGTTGTTCAACAGCAGTAATCTTGCCCACACCATGAGCTGGATAGACCACGAATTGGTCAATCCTAAAATCTAGTTTCTTTTTACTCATGATTTTCCTTTCAGGTGGACGACATAAAATTTTTTTTGAGCGTCCATGGATTTGATTTTTTTAAAATTTACATAGTTTCCAACGCTCTTTAATTTTCAACTGCAATTTTTTGAATGCAGTTAACAGATTATTATGTCGGCATAAAGTAACTCAAATCAGCCACCGGTACCAGCAGCCTCTGAAAAATATTTTTTTAGCTTACCTTCCTCACCGTCTCGTTCTTCAGCCTCAGGCATCTCATCTTTTTTTGTAATTATCACAGGCCAAGCTTCCGAATACTTTCGATTAAAATCAACCCATTTTTCCATGTCTTCATCTGTATCAGGACGGATAGCATCTGCCGGACATTCTGGTTCGCACACACCGCAGTCGATACATTCATCAGGGTGAATCACCAACATGTTCTCTCCCTCATAAAAACAATCCACTGGGCATACCTCAACGCAATCGGTATACTTGCAAGCTATACAATTATCCGTGACAACATACGTCATAATCTCGCGTTCCTATAATTTTGGTGACGNCATAGAGGTAGGACNCATGATTAGCAAGCCAAGCNAATTCTTAGTTTTATTCAAGATCCTTTTTAAATCTAANCAAAGCCTTTCTTTCTCTCGNNGTAGGCTTTTTCGAAATTCTTGAAANTGAATTCATTTTCACTTTTTTTTCAATTGGAGCCAGATCTGTATAAAGAGCTTGAGCTTCAGATGCTGGGCCTCTACGTTTTCCTAAGTCACGTATCTCTATTACCCTAACATTTAATTCCTTTGGAAATGTGATTACATCACCGACAACTACACATCGGGATGGCTTTGCAATTAAAGTACCATTAATCCTCAATTTCCCTGATTTTACAAGTTTGGTAGCCAGACTTCGAGTTTTAAAAAACCGCGCTTGCCATAGCCATTTATCAATTCTTAAGTTGAATAAATTTTCATTCAATTTTTATTAAAACCCTTTAAAGCTGCAGCAAAGGGATTGTCAGGATCAATAGCTTTATCTTTTTTTGAAAAAGAGGGTTTAAAAGTTTTAGTGCTCTTCTTTTCACGTTGACTTTGAGAACCCTCTTCTTTGGGTCCTTTACCCTTTACTTTAAAAATTTTTTTAGCGGTTTTTTGTTTTGTTTCCATATTGCGTTTCGGTTGACGAGCAGCCCAAGTGAAGGTGTAAAACACCTCTTTTTCGTCAGAGTGCTCTGGTAGAGCCTCTACCTTTGATTCATCCGATCCAGCATCCACACTTTCCTCAGCAGTCTTGGCATAACTTTTGTCCTTTTCGCCAGTTTCAATGCTGTCGGTAATTTCTCCAGTAGGTTGTGGTTGGTCTGAGTTTTTTTCTGTAGAAGTATTCTCCTCAAACAATTCGTTCTCTACAGGCCCAACAGATCCAGTGGAAGATTGAACCTTTGCTTTTATACGCTCACCTTTTTCTGAATTGTAGCCAAGCCCTTTCATCAAGTTTGCAAATTGTTCCAGTGTCATACCAGTAATGGAAAGCATATCTGAATTTGCTTCAAAACCACCTCGAGAATCTTGGACGCGCAACATATCGGCCAGACGCTCTGCCATATCTACCCGTAAGGCCCTCACTCCAGCAGCACGATACCCAGATTTTAAGTAAAAGCCATCTGGTATTTTTTCATCAATGGGTATCGTCACCAATCCAGGTGGAGGCGCCTGTGGAAACTCTTGAAAATCCGATGCTATAGACCATAGGACCAAACGGAGTCGCGTTGGTGCTGGTTTTAACAATACTGGTATAAAAATTGTGAACTGCCCAAACCTAATGCCGTGCTTGCGTAATGCACTCCGAGAATCTTGGTCCAAGGCTTTTACATCGTCAGCAACATCCACGCGATCTAGAATACCCAGCCCTTCCAACATTTGAAACCCAAAGCCTCGCGTTAGGCCAGTCAAGCTTTCATCACTTTGCAAATTTAATAAAGGTTCAAACAAAGTAGCTATCTTACGGTCAATAAAATGTTGTAATCGACGTGTAACCTTATCAGCCAACTCATTTCCAACTTCTTCATCAACAAAAGAGCGGACTTGCGGTTTAAGGGCGTCAGGTCCGGTGACAAGTTTTCCAACTGCAGCATTCCCCCACATAAGACCTCCTTGTTCCGTAAAATCAAACTCGGTATCTGGAGAGTTATACATTCGCTCAGCGCGTAACTGAAACTCTGGTGCAAGTGCCTGCAAACCGGCAGCCCTTAAAGTTTTGGCCTCATCCGATGAAGTACTATTATCCTGTTGAAACCTAAATCCCTCCAGCCTTCCCACAAACTGTCCCTCTACTGAGACCTCACCCTCTTTGTTCACTTCAGCCAATAGGCTCTCCTTTTGTTTCAATCGCCGCATCAAAATTGATGTACGCCGATCAACGAATCTTTGTGTCAGTGCTAGATGAAGAGCATCTGACAATCTATCTTCTACAGCTCTAGTTTCCTCACGCCAATAGTTTTGATCTTTAACCCAACCTTTTCGTTGGGCCACGTATGTCCAAGTACGAATATACGATAATCGCCTTGATAAAGCATCAATGTCACCCTGAGTGTTATCAATACGTTTTATTTGCTCCATTAACCACTCTTGCGGTATTGCATGACCCTCATGAAGATAATTGTATATAGTAGTTAAAAGATCCGCATGCTCACGGTTAGAAATACCCCTAAAGTCAGGAATGCGACAAACATCCCATAGCAAAGTTACAGACGCTCGGTCAGTCGTTCGCGCCTCAATTTCGGCATCTTCCACTAAGGCTTTAAGAGTGCTAACGTCATCGCTTTCCCTGGTCCGAGTTAGCCACTCATTCTCAGTTTGAAGTTCAAGCGAGGATATCAAAGCCTTAGTAGACCCAAAACTTAATTTAGTATTCCGCCAAAAAAGCTTTTTGATTGGCTGAAACTGATTATTTATAATAGATTGAATAACCTCCTCCTCAAGTGGGCTCGCTTCCCCAGTGACTCCAAAAGTGCCATTATTCATATATCTACCTGCACGCCCAGCAATCTGTGCCAGTTCGTTAGGCATCAACCGTCGCATACGTTTGCCATCAAATTTACTTATGGCAGAAAATGCCACATGGCCGATATCAAGATTTAAGCCCATGCCTATTGCATCAGTTGCCACAATATAATCAACATCACCGTTTTGGTACATTTCGACTTGCGCATTTCGCGTACGCGGACTTAACGCACCCATTACAACTGCAGCACCACCTTTCTGGCGCCGTAAAAGTTCTGCTATGGCGTAAACATTGTCTACGCTAAAAGAGACAATGGCCGACCGTGTGGGCATGCGGCTAATTTTTTTTTGTCCTTTATAACTTAACTCAGAAAATCGTTCTCGATGAAGAAATTCTGCCCCAGGAACTAATGCCACAATTGCCTTTCGCATTGTCTCAGCACCCATAAAGAGTGTTTCATGAAGACCACGGGCTCTTAAAAGGCGATCAGTAAAAACATGCCCACGCTCGGGATCAGCGCATAGTTGTATTTCATCAATAGCTAAAAAATCACATCCCATAGCCTCAGGCATGGCCTCCACTGTACACACCCAATATTTTGTACGNTCAGGAACTATACGCTCTTCGCCAGTGACTAATGCAACCACTGACGGACCACGCAGTGCCACGATTTTATCATAAACTTCTCGCGCTAGTAATCTTAGAGGCAACCCTATAATNCCATCGCGATGAGCCAGCATACGATCAATTGCGTAGTGAGTTTTACCTGTGTTGGTGGGGCCTAGGATAGCTAATATGCGATTTTCATTTACCATAAGACATTCCCTTAAAGAATTTATAGGGCTTGCCCCTGAGATCTAATTTCCAGCCGCCTGCGGAGCGTGTTTAGTTTTACAAAGTGTGGATGTATAGACTCAATCCTATTTACGACCTCAAGTGCTTCAAAAAACAAACCCAAATCCTCTAAAATAATCACTAAAACAGCAAGAGCGTGGAAATGTCGCGGTTCAATCATCAAAACTTGTTCAATGCTGGCCAGAGCAGGACCAATTTTTCCAGATTTTTGAAATGCCACAGCACTTAAACTCCAGCCCTCCACAAATCCAGGTGCATGGTCTGTTAATGCGTTCAAGTGAACCATAGCTTTTGAGTAATCCTTTATTGATAAAGCAGTTTTTGCCTGGTCAAAAATTATATCCATTGCTGGTGACCCACTTTTTGACCATTCAAGCATTATTTTTTCTTCAATTTTAGAAGCTTCGGAAGCCTCAATTACCAGAAGTCTTTCAAACAAAGCATTTAAAGCTGGAGATTGCGCATAAACATAACTTTGCGATGCAAATAATATTGCAATTGCCGAAAAGATATATTTGAGTAGCAAAAAATATTTAGTCATAAGTCACAGATATCACAATACTTAAAGTTTTCACCTCATTCATAATATAATTGAAAATAAAAGGAATTTCAAAATGAGCGATATTTTAAACCAAGCGGTTGCCGCCTTGACTGAAAAGTTAAATGGGCAGGATTTTGATGGTATTGCCAAGTTCTCAATTACTGACGAAGGCTCAGTAGTAATTGATAGCGACGGCGCCCGTGTTTCAGACGATGAGGCAGACGTTACACTTTCAGCCTCCGCCGAAGTCTTTGAAGCAATATTAGAAGGCGAACAAAACTCGACTGCAGCATTTATGACTGGTAAGCTGAGTGTTGACGGTGACATGGGCATGGCAATGAAATTAGCCGGAATTTTAGGTTAGAATATATTCGTCTAAAAATTTAACATTGGTCCNAAGTAAAACAGAAGCGCACTCNTCCAGCACAGAATCTATNTTTAGACATCAATAATAAAAAAGGCCANAACTTAACGAACAAATGNTTCATTAGAAGAACCAAACTCCTTATTGATATTACTAGTTAAGTAATCCGATGAATGCCCGATGCGTCAGAATTTGCACCAGCTTTCATCCAACCGTGTTCTGAGCCCACAAAGAACATATGCGCTCCATANTGAGCCCANTCTGCCGCCTTTGCAGCGTTNGGAACAAATGTCATATATGCCTTGCTGGCTTTTTTTGCAGCANCNCCNGTACGTTTTAAGGCGTTAAGAAGATCAAGCGAATTAGTATCAGTATGGCCCATAGAAACACTCATATCAGAAGGGCCNAAAAACAAACCATCAATTCCATCAACAGCAGCAATTTTTTCNACATTAGTTAAAGCTTCAGGTTCTTCAATCTGTGCGACTACTACCGTCTCTCGAGCGGACTGTGACAATACTTCTGACATTGTTTGCTTGCCGTACCCCGCCCAACGCGTTGCGCCTGCGAAACCACGGCCACCATTACCAAAGTGACATAGCTTAGCCAAATTAGTCGCTTGGGCAGCACTAGTTATATGTGGAGCAACAATACCTACCGCGCCCATATCTAGAGCCTGAAGTACTGTTTCAGATGAAAAATGGCTTACTCTAACCAAAACTGGAAAATCTAGTGCGCGCGCCACCGCNAGACATGCATCCGCACGCCCACGATCAAAAGGGCTGTGCTCCATATCAATACAGATAAAATCTAAATCACTGGTCGCCAAGACTTCAACCAACTCATAAGCTGGTGTCTTGAGAAAGGTTCCTGCCATCATTGCTCGGCTTGCCATCCGTGATTTAAANCTTTGAATACGCATACAACCTCCAATGCTACANTTCATAAACTAAAGACCATGAACACGGATCTANTTCAAACAGATTTTATTAAATCTGCTAATTCAAAGGNCAATAAAGTTANCCATTCTTTTCTGATCAATACGCCTGGTAAAAGAATATAAAAGCTAATTTACAAAAACCCCAATAATGTATAGCNCTTTACTTANTTAGGNTTGTAATTGGTTGATTTTTGTCGCGTAACAATTTGTAAGGCTGTACCAATCCGCAAACTAATTTCTGCCAAATCAAAATTTGTAATTAAGGACTAAATTATGGCTAATAAAGCAATTAAAATTGATCTAAATGATGAAAANAATAGTCCTTTTGGCAGCCTTCCAGAGTGGGACCTTGGCGATTTGTACCCNGCAGAAAATGCCCCTGAATTAATACGCGACCTNGATTGGNTGNATAAAGCCTGTTCAGATTTTGCAGGCAACTACGAGGGCAAACTAAAAACTTTACAAGCTAAAGACCTTCTGGTCGCGGTAGAACGTTATCAGGACATCGAGATTGTTGCAGGCCGCATAATGTCTTATGCAGTNTTAAGATACTACCAACTTACCTCAGATCCGCAACGTGCAAAATTCATGTCCGATATGCAGGATAAAATTACCCAGCTTACAACTCCTTTAGTTTTTTATGNATTAGAAATTAATAGGATCAATGACGATAATCTAAATAGTATACTGAAAGAAAATAGTGACCTTGCACGCTACAAACCAGTCTTTNACCGCATGAGGGCAATGAAGCCTCATCAATTATCAGATGAGTTGGAGAAGTTCTTACATGACCAATCCGTTGTTGGCTCTGCAGCATGGAATCGCCTTTTTGATGAAACTGTTGCTGGCCTTACATTTAAAATTAATGGGGAAAAACTTCCACTCGAAGCAGCAACNAACAAACTCTCAGATAAAAACAGAAAAACGCGCGAAAAAGCCGCTCGTGAAATTGCNCACGTTTTAGAAAAAAACACNAGCCTCTTTGCCCGAGTACACAATACATTAGCCAAAGAAAAAGAAATTGAAGATCGGTGGCGTAATATGCCAACACCACAAGCCGCACGCCATCTCTCAAATCATGTTGAGGCAGAAGTTGTAGAAGCCTTACGCGATGCCGTTGTAAACTCTTACCCAAGACTTTCTCACCGTTATTACGCCCTCAAAGCTAAATGGTTGGGCCTTGAAAAAATGCAGGTGTGGGATCGCAACGCTCCCTTNCCAATAGACGATGATACGCTNATCGATTGGGCCACCGCCAAAGATACAGTTCTTTCGGCCTATTCTGAATTTGCTNCTGAAATGGCAGANATTGCTCAACCTTTCTTCACTGATGGTTGGATCGACGCAGCAGTAAAANNAGGAAAAGCACCAGGTGCCTTTGCCCATCCAACCGTAACCACTGTCCACCCTTACCTAATGTTGAATTATCTTGGAAAGCCGAGAGACGTGATGACCTTAGCTCATGAGTTAGGCCATGGTGTTCATCAAGTTTTGGCAGCTAATCAGGGTGAGTTGTTATCATCAACTCCACTGACTTTGGCCGAAACAGCTTCAGTTTTTGGTGAAATGTTAACTTTTCGTAAACTTTTAGCAGCAGCAGAAACAAAAGGAGCACGGAAAATACTCTTGGCAGGAAAAGTGGAGGACATGATTAATACTGTGGTTCGTCAAATTGCATTTTACGATTTNGAATGTAAAATTCATGCAGCTCGGGCGGANGGTGAGTTGACCCCAGACCAAATCAATAAAATTTGGATGAGCGTCCAAGCTGAAAGCCTCGGGCCAATATTTGAATTCATGGATGGCTACGANACTTTCTGGGCGTATATCCCACACTTTGTGCACTCACCATTTTATGTATACGCCTACGCATTTGGTGANGGCCTNGTAAANGCTCTTTATGCTGTCTNCGAGGAAGGTGATCCAGATTTTCAANCCAAATATTTNGATNTGCTTCGCGCCGGCGGGTCTAAACATCATAAGGAGCTGTTAAGCCCATTTGGACTCGATGCCAGTGATCCAGCCTTCTGGGATAAGGGA
>NZVF01000078.1 GCA_002698165.1 Planktomarina sp.
GTGTTTCGGTGTTTCAAACGCGAAATTTCTTACACTAAACTTCAACATTATTTTTCTCATTAAAAAGGTGCGAAAAGATGGAAACAACAAGAATATACCTAAAACATCTGTAAAAAAACCTGGCGTAAGCAAGAGAGCTCCAGAAAATAAGATCATAGCACCGTGAGCTAAGGGCTCAGTTGGGTTTTGCATTGTGAAAAATGTTTTTTGTAATTTAGTTAGGACTTGAATGCCTTGGCTTCGGACCAGTGATGTGCCGATGATAGCAGTAAATATGACGATTAAAAGTGTTGGCCAAAGACCAATAAAATCGCCAACTTTGATAAATAAACCAATTTCTACTATTGGAACTATAATAAAAGCGAGAAGCAACCACATTTCTACCTCCTATTCATGCTCAGGCTAGTGGACTCATGCCATTTGCTGACCTACATAGGGATTAAAGTTCAAGATTTCCATTCCGCAAGGGGCATAAGATAGAAATGAATATGCAATTAATTCAACTTTTGGCATTAGCAGGTATAGCAATATACCTTATTTTAAAGCTACGTGGCGTTCTTGGTACCCGGGAGGGTTATGAAGCACCACGGACATCAACCACCACTCCAGAAAGCAAAAGAAAAAAGTTTGAAGTGATTGATGGTGGTTCAGATTTAGATATTTCTGACCATGCTAGCGAAGATAGTGATGTTGGTAGGGCTCTTTTGGCAATGAAAAAAGCAGAGCCATCTTTTTCAGTAACTGAGTTTCTACAAGGATCTAAGGGTGCGTATGAAATGATACTTATGGCCTTTGAAAACGCTGATCTTGAGAGCGTTCGGTCCTTTTTGGGAGATGAGGTTTATGACGCTTTTTCTTCAGTCGTTGGGGATAGAGAGTCTCGGGGCCTGACTGTAGAGGCAGAATTTATTGGAGTGAGAGAGACAGGATTAATGAGTGCGGGTTTCAACCCAAAGAATAATGTTGGGGAAATAGATGTAAGGTTTGTTTGTGAGCTATCTTCGGTCGTTAAGGATAAAAACGGTAAAATTATTGAAGGCAGTGAAACAGAAATTAAAAGGCAGCGTGACGTCTGGACATTTTCACGAAAAATGGGTGCCTCTGATCCAAACTGGCAACTTGTTGCAACAGGCGAGTAATTAAAGTTGGAACAGCTGGGTTTTTAAAAGTTAACTATAATTGAATTGCGAAAAGTTAAAAGTCTTATGGCTCGAAAACTCAAACCTGATGAGTTGGAAATTTGGAGGAGGGTTGCTGAGACAGCTAATCCCATTGGGCCAGTATTGAATGAGAGAAAAGAACCAACAAGTAAGAAAAGACAAAAGACAAAGAATCAGTCAGACCAAAGCTTTAAAATTGGTGGTTTTAGGGTTGGGCAAAATTCGCAAGAAGTAACAACAAAAAAAATATTACCAGTATCAGCTTTACAGGTCCCTAAAATGGACGCAAAAGCTTTTACGAAATTAACGCGTGGAAAAATGCGTCCAGAAGCTGTTCTTGACTTACATGGAATGACTATGACGGAGGCCCAACCAGAGCTAGAAAACTTTATATTAGGGTCTGCTAAACAGCAGCGTCGGTTGGTGCTGATNATTACTGGTAAAGGAAAATCGAAAGTTAACACTGGGCCAATTCCAGAGCGTCACGGTGTTTTGCGCCGGAACGTTCCTCTGTGGTTGCGTCAAACACCTCTTTCGTCGGTTATTCTTGAGGTTTTAACGGCTCANCANCGGCATGGAGGGAGNGGAGCCCTTTATGTATATTTGAAGAGAAAACGTCAGTAGNTTATAGTTTTCTTTGCNCTTGANACNCCAACCCATATNAATAAAGATGCTATNACGAAAAAGGCTGAAATAGCTAAATACTGNTTTTGTAAAGAAATATNAAAATCCAATAAAAGCCCTGTAAGTGCAGGACCAATCGCTGACCCTAATACCATAACAGCAACTGCGGCAGCCTTTATCGATCCGAGGTGCTTTGTTCCGAAAAACTCAGCCCAAAATGCATTAGGAAGCGTTGCATTAGCGCCAGCTGATAGGCCTAAAAATATAAANCCAACGAAAGCAGAGAGCAATGTTTCTCCAAACGAGAACATTAAAAAAGCTATTACTATTGGTAATTGAAAATAAGGTATTAAATTTACCGTGCCAAATTTGTCCAACAGAATACCAGACAAAAACATCGCACCAATGGCACATCCGGTGTAGACAGGAAACATTGAAACTAATTCTAAATGTTCCCAACCCTTAACTTCAGCAAAATGTACCTGTAGAAAAAAGAAAGCCGTACTAAACGCAGAAAANCCCATAAAGGCTGGTACCATAAACCAAAACAATGGATGTGATAAGGCTTCATTTCGGGTCCAATGACGGGCATTCATGCCTTTGGACTGATTTTCTGTGGCCATGGATAAAGGACTGCGCTCTTCCCGCAACAACCAGATTAATGCTGGAATTGAAAGAAAAGCTAAGCCAGCAGCTATTACCCATANTTCCTGCCATGCAAAGTAAACCAAAATTAATACAACTATAAAAGGAAGTGTTGCCTCACCTATAGAAAAACCAAGGTTAGCAANGGAAAGNGCCTTACCACGATTAGCTACAAACCAGCGAGACATCGCTACGGTAGCAATATGGGTCGGCATTCCCTGGCCAGAAAGTCTTAAGCAAAATATTATAATAGGTAAAAGAGCTACCCATTGGTTGAATGCCATGATTAGGCAAGAAACAGCAAGAAGTGCCATTATTATNGGACCAATTTGTTTTACACGTAGCACATCTGTAAGGCCACCAGCCCATATTAAAACTATTGCTGAAGCAAATGTACCAAACCCATAAATNGCGCCCCAATCTCCATGGGACAGTCCAAATGTTTTTCGGATTTCACCGGCAAAAATGGAGATAAAAAAAGTCTGTCCAAAGCACGACATCAGGGTTAACAGAGCCCCAGCAAGCAACCATCGACTATTGATGAGTAGAAAACTAAACATTAATTAATTGATAAACGTATATTTGTTTAGAGCACCAGACTAAAGTACGTATCGTGATAGATCACTAGATTGAAGTAAAACGTCTAGGTTTTTGTTCACATAGTCCTTGTCAATCACTACGTCTGTTCCCGAAAGGTCAGGCGCAGCAAACGATAATTCTTCAAACACTCTCTCAATAACGGTGTAAAGTCGGCGTGCACCAATGTTTTCAACAGAGCGATTTACTTCAGCTGCAGCACTTGCAAGTGCGGAAATACCCTCCTTGCTAAAAGAAACAGTAACATTCTCAGTCGCCATCAACGCTGTATATTGAAGAGTTAATGCATTTTCAGTTTCTGAAAGAATCCTTATAAAATCTTTTTCAGTTAAGTCACGNANNTCNACNCGGATTGGAAGACGCCCCTGCAGCTCTGGCAAAAGATCAGACGGTTTGGACACATGAAATGCACCAGAAGCTATAAATAAGATATGATCGGTTTTAATTGCTCCGTGCTTGGTCGAAACAGTAGTACCTTCAATTAGTGGAAGTAAATCTCTTTGTACGCCTTCACGACTTACTTCAGCGCCACGAGCGTCAGAGCGAGCGCACACTTTATCAATCTCATCTAGAAATACGATGCCNCCTTCCTCTACGGAACGTAGAGCCGCTTTTGTAACAATTTCATCGTCGAGCAGTTTGTCAGCTTCTTCACTGAGTAAGACGTCATAACTAGCTGCAACAGAGAGCTTTTTTCGAGTTTTTCTGTTGCCCATAGCTTTACCAAACATTTCTCCAATATTCATCATACCAACTTGGCCGCTGGGCTGGCCTGGAATATCAAACATGGACATTGGGTTTGTNGTATCTGAAACCTCAAGCTCAATGATTGTATCATCTAACTCCCCGCTGCGCAGTTTTTTGCGGAACATCTCACGTGTTGNTTCNCGGGCGTCGTCTCCGGCAATAGCTNCTATTACTCGTTCTTCAGCAGCTTCTTTTGCTTTTGTACGAACATCTTCACGCATTTGATCNCGGGTCATAGTAATGCTTGTGTCAACCAAGTCGCGAATAATTTGTTCTACATCGCGCCCNACATANCCAACTTCAGTAAANTTNGTGGCNTCAACCTTTAAAAATGGGGCGCGGGCTAGCTTTGCCAATCGACGACTAATCTCNGTTTTTCCAACGCCTGTTGGCCCTATCATTAGTATNTTTTTNGGATANACNTCGTCGCGCANATTNTCATCTAATTGTTTGCGACGCCANCGATTTCGAAGAGCGACTGCTACGGCCCGNTTTGCATCATTTTGTCCAACAATATAACGGTCTAGCTCNGAAACAATTTCTCGGGGAGTTAGGTCAGTCAATAGAACACCTTATTAAAGAGTTTGATTTTTTATTTGGAAATTTTCTCAACTGTCAAATTACCATTTGTGTAAACACAAATATCTGAAGCTATCGAAATTGCCNTACGTGCTATATTTTCAGCATCTAAGTCNGTTTCNAAAAGGCCGCGAGCAGCNGCAAGTGCAAAGTTTCCTCCNGANCCNATGGCGGCAANNCCATGTTCAGGCTCAAGCACATCACCNGCACCAGTTATAATNAGAAGNTCTTCACCATCAGTAACAATTAACATTGCCTCAAGCTTTTGCAAATATTTGTCAGTACGCCAGTCTTTTGCCAACTCAACAGATGCTCGCGCCAANTGNCCGGGGGTTGCNTCAAGTTTAGATTCAAGCCNCTCTAAAAGGGTGAAAGCATCCGCCGTTGATCCCGCAAAGCCAACCACTACATCGTTTCCGCCCGGAGAGAGGCGTCGAACTTTTTTTGCAGTTCCTTTAATTACAGTTGGACCTAGGCTTACCTGCCCATCCCCAGCAACAACTACTTGCTTGCCCTTTCGGACACCAATGATTGTTGTACCATGCCAACCGGGAAAATTCGTATTATTCATACACTCTCCTTGACGTTTTAGACTAAATACAAAGCGCTTACAAAAAAGGAAAACGATTAAACCGTCTCAATCACACATCACGCCCGTGGCCCAAAACCAATTAAATAGCGTCTTCGATCCAAGATTTTAACGCTGCTTTTGGTGCAGCACCTGTTTTGTTTGACAGAACCTCTCCGTCTTTAAATAGAAAAAGTGCTGGAATACCGCGAACACCCAGTGAAGCAGCAGCTGATGGATTTGTATCAACATCAACCTTAACCACTTTTATTTTGCCCTCCATTTCATTAGAAATCTCTTCCAATGATGGTCCAATTTGTTTACAGGGCCCACACCACTCTGCCCAAAAATCTACTACAACAGGGATTTCAGAATCCTTGACCTCCGCATCAAAGGTCGCATCAGTGGCGGCTACAGTTGCCATAATAAATTCTCCAGATTTGAATTAATTTAGTAAAGATCTAAGGTCGTAGATCCTTATCGTCAAGAAGGGGGCATGCTCTTTGTAACGAAGCTATGACCATTTCATTAGGGACGGTCATTAAAGAACGAGTTTTAGTCCACAAAACCGCTGTTTCTATTTTGTGCTCTGGAAAGATTTTCTTTAGTGCAGCTGCATAAGCTCCTAATTGGCGTAAGATACCGTCTGGAACGTGTTTAGCGCTTTTTGGCACTAACTGGTTTGTTTTGAAATCAACCGCCAAAACTTTGTCTTTGGCAATTAATAATCGATCAATAGCGCCCTGAATAGGACCACCATTTAATTCATCGATATGCGCAGATATATTTACCTCTGCCAAAGTGTCCTCTGCAAATATGTGTGCGAGTTCAGGGAGGCTCAGTATTTCTTTTGCTTCTGGCCAGGCATGTAAAAAAACCTCTGGTTCAACCAAACTTTTGGCGACAGAGAACCAATTTTTCTCTTCCGTTTTTGGCAATACCTCTAACAAAGTGTGAATTGCTGTTCCTAATTTTTGTGCCTCTGTACTTGAGGGCTTTATACTGCTCAGCATTACTTTATGACCACCAAGATCAGACGGTGCGCGTGGGCTGGCTGGGGGTGGGTTCGTGCCAGTTGTGGGCTTTATCCAATCGGGAAGTTGGAAGCTCTTTGTTTTCGAGGTCTTTCCTTCTCTAAGATTGCCCTCTTTCCAAGACTTGGTAGCAAAGCGCAAGCCTTGACCATTGGGAGTGATTAGTGCCTTTGCTTTTTTCGTAACAGCGGCATCATGAATTATGTTATACCAACAATCTGCACCTTCCTTTATGTCGCCAGAGCCCATGATTATCAGCCATCTTTCAGCACGTGTGAGGGCAACATATAAAAGGCGGTCACGTTCATAAATTTGGCGCAATTTCAATTTGTCTAACGTTGGATTGAGGGTTTCAGGTACCATGTTTTTGTTTGGCCTCCACACAGCCAGGCCGTTATGTTCCACAATATCTGATGTTTTTGGAGCTGAACGAGGGGCGGTGTCTGGCAGTATTACAATGGGTGCTTCTAAGCCCTTTGCACCATGCACCGTCATAACCCTTACTTTATCTTCAAAGCTGTCCGTCTGCCGTTTGATGACGAGATCATCAGAATCCAGCCAAACTAAGAATCCAGTCAGACTTGGGATGTTATTTTGTTCGTAAACTAATGACTGACTAACTAATGCATCAATNCCGTCAGCNGCTTCTAAACCTAATTTACTCAANAGCTTGGCTCGACCGTTTTGAGAGATNAATATATGGTTTATTATCTCAAANGGTCGTTTGAAGTCTACAAGATNACGNAANACTNANAGGTCNCGCACAGTATCTGGAAAATCTGATTCTCGANNCTTCAGGCTCNGCCACAAAANAGGGNNCTCACGATCTTCTGCAAGGTTAAACATGTCTTGCTCTGACCAGCCAAACAATGGTGACCTTAGGGCTTCTGCCAATGATAGGTTGTCTTCTGGAAGCGCTAAAAACGAAAGAAGGGAAACGACATCTTTGACACCAAGTTCNGCGGATACTTGAAGTCTATCTGCTCCAACAATTGGCAGGCCGGCATCTTTACAAGCACGGTGAATTTCACGAAAAAACAACTTTTGNCGATTTTGAACTAAGATTAAAAANTCTCCCGCAGTGATTTTTCGATGAAATATAGTTCCATCACCATCAAGTTGGCTTATNGTTTCAGTTTCAATTAGNTTCTTAATTTGGGTTGCAAGCGCGTTTGCTAATTGCTTGTCTTGGTGGTCGCTGGAAANTTCATCGACAGGGTTTGTCCAGGGTTGNGTATCTGCGGTTTCAGGTTTCTGAAACACAGGCCAAATATCAATACGTCCTGGGAGCATAGACTTATAAGCCAAATGCGATGACTGAGATCCAAGGCCTAACCGATTAGAAAAAACCTGATCTACCAGTTCCAGGATTGGTGGTGATGAACGAAAGGAATAATCTAGAGCGGTAGATTGAAACGGTTGCCCAATCTCGAGTAATTNTGTTTCAAATTGGTCTCGCATTCTATCAAACCCCTCNGGGTCAGCGCCGTGAAAAGAAAAAATAGATTGCTTTTTATCTCCCACTACAAATATGGTTCGATGCACCTCGGCTCGAGCACCCTGTCCAGATGTAAATTCCTGAGCCAGAAGTTTAATAACGTCCCACTGTGCAGGACTTGTGTCTTGAGCTTCATCGACTAGAATATGGTCNACGCCTCCATCTAATTTGAAGAGCACCCAATTTGCGACACGCTCATCTGATAGAAGGGNTTGGGTGCGAAGAATTAGGTCGTCAAAATCTAATAAACCACGCAGTTGCTTGTGTTCATAATAGNTTTGCAAAAAGTCTGTGGCAAAGCGATAAAGTGCTTGCGTCCGCTTTGCTGTATGCAGTGTTAATCTTCTTTGGCGACCATGCTCAATTCGCAACATCAGTAATTCGAGCTGTTCCATGTAAGCCAACTCATTTTGTGTTTCTTTTGTTGGAAATTTTTTTATTTTNGCTGTGAAGGGAGTTGCACCAGATTTTGTTAGAAATACAGACTCAAGAATTGGTAGGTCAGCGGTGGTAAGATCAGGACNGTTAATAGCTCGCATGCTATGTCCAGCCTTAAGGTCATTTCCAGTCTTGGTTAAAAGTGTGGCTCTAAGTTTGAACACTAAATNGCTATCGCCTGGTAAAAAACACTCTTCTTGCAGGTCGCGATCATTATACCCAGACGTTAAGCCAAGGCCTTTCCAAATATCCTCTTGAGTGGTGTTGGCTTCAAACAGATTAGCTAAATTTAAAACTGAACGGATAACGTCATGTATCTCTAACCCAGTGAAGTAATGCGCGATTCCATCGAAACTGGAGTGTCCTGTTTGATCAGAAATAGATTCTAACACTTCGCCNAGTAAGATTTTTTGAGCTCTCTCATCAAGTTCAGTAAATTGGGGGTTTACGCCGGCTTCAAGGGGAAACCTTCTGAGAATTGATGCGCAGAAAGAGTGTATTGTTTGAATTTTTAAACCACCAGGTGCCTCAATTGCACGAGCAAAAAGTGTACGGGCACGGCTAACATCANATGTGCTCAAGCTCCACTCAAGGCTTAAATTTTGGAGCTCACNCAACAGACTGCTGTTATCTAACATCGTCCAACGCCCCAAGCGTTTAAATAGACGGTTTTGCATTTCTGACGCTGCAGCTTTAGTGTAGGTAAGGCACAAAATGTTTTGTGGCATTACACCCTCTAGNAAGAGACGGGCTACCCGATTAGTGAGAACGTGTGTCTTACCAGATCCAGCATTTGCGGCTAACCAAGTGGAGTTAGCTGGATCAGCCGCTTCAATTTGCCTTCGAGTTGCATCGTCCATTTTCATGTTTTGATTAAAAGGGCGGGCTCATTGGTCCCCCACTCTCCATANCGNGAAAGCTGGTCATAGTCTGATGATGAGTCGAGCATATGCATCGCGCGTCGCGCGGTGTATCCTTGGCTAGGGTTTTGATATGATTTTATTAGTGCTGAAAATTTGACCCAAACGTCAGTTTCATTGAGCGGTGCATCAGAAAGCTTTGGGTCATTACCAACACCTATGTATGTTGCTCCGGCAACTTGCATTGCGCTTAAACCCTCAAAGCCACCACGCTTTAATATTTCAACCTCAAGGAGAAGTTGTTTGTCAAAGTGGAGCTGTTGAGCATTGCTTGGAAGCGGACCGGTCTTGTAGTCATATATACGGGCTGTCCCATCATGAAAAACATCTATTCGGTCAGCTTTCCCTACCAGCGTAAAANCTNTATCNTCTAAGANTGCTTTGCCCCAAACTTCAGTATGAGATGACAGTAAGTCTATTTGCCGTAGGGCNTCACCTTTCGTGAACCAATCAGCAAAACGTTTAACCCTCGCCTGCCACATTCGACGTGCGGTGGGCCAAGGCACTAGATTTTGAAGCATCGTATGGGACAGACTTAGCAATTCAGTTTTGGCTTTTTCAGCGCTCTNCCATGGGCCGGTCTTAATAAAGGCNTCTAAAATTTCGTGAATAACGGTACCCCGAAAGGGTGCATNTGGANATTTTTTTAGAGAATCCAAGCGCCTCAAGTTTAATACGTGCTTTGCATAAATGGTATANGGATCACGAATAAGATTTTTTATNTCNGTNATAGCCAATTTTGTGGGTCGGGTGTGGATAGGTGGTGAAACAGAGGGTCTTGGTGTAGAAGNTAAGCTTNNAGTAACTTCNNACTGCTCCACTAGTTNAATCCAGNNGGCACCNCGAAGTTTCATGTCTTGAAGCCAAGTACTTCCATCTTGCTTGATTAAACCATTAAGCAGATTTTCTATCCGATTAAGCCAGCGTGATGGGACCGTTTCGGCATCATCTGAGCGCAAAGCTCGTGTAACCCATACAGACCTAGCACCCATGGCTTGTTGGAAGTCATGGGCTGAAAGACCAATCTTGCGCTCTGGTAAAAGCAATCCAGCCTGAAGTCGCAAATTACGGTTTAGCCAAGGATCAGGCGTAGGGGGTTCTGGCCATATTCCGTCATTTAATCCTGATAAGATTACTAAGTCAGCGCTTTGAACTCGGGCTTCAAGCGTACCCCAGATTAAAATATTAGAATGTGTTATGTTTTGATCTCTTGTTTCGCTTGTGCCCAACATGCCACGAAAAATTGAATTATAATCAGGAAGGTTCAAACGACCTGCAGCTGGGCCATGAAGTATTAAATCATCTATTAATTTTTTTGTGTCACGACCTGGCGCTTGTTCCCAAAGCTTGCTGTCTGTTTCATTTGGACCGCTAGAAAGCCTTTTTGCAACAGTACAATGGTGATCTAGCCAAGTGCCCATTGGCTGAGTTGCTTTTGGCCAATTAGTAAAGATACAGCTAATTAACCAGGTGACCCAATTTTTATGTAAACCTGTGTCGCCCGACCAGTCTAGCAAGGATT
>NZVF01000079.1 GCA_002698165.1 Planktomarina sp.
AGCTTATGGCTTTTGCCAAGAAATGCACGATGGGCAGCTGAGGCGCTCCGGCGAATTATACTACACACACCCAGTTGCGGTCGCTAGTTTATTGGCTGGGCAACATCTGGATGATGCCTCGATAATTACAGCACTTTTGCACGATACGATCGAAGATACCAAAGCAAGCTTCTCTGATATCGAGCAGATGTTTAGTCGTGAGGTAGCAGATCTTGTTGACGGGGTCACAAAGCTCACAAATTTGCAACTTTCTTCAACTGCAACAAAACAAGCTGAAAATTTTCGAAAACTAATTATGGCGACATCAAAGGATGTTAGGGTTACTTTAGTAAAATTAGCTGATCGATTACATAATATGCGGACTATCCGTTCCATGACACATGCTAAACAAGAGCAAAAAGCACGCGAAACTATGGATATTTATGCACCATTGGCGGGCCGCATGGGTATGCATTGGCTGCGTGAAGAACTTGAAGATTTAGCCTTTCAAGTTTTAAATCCAGAAGGTCGGCAGTCGATTATGAGAAGATTCATTAAGCTACAAAACGAAACTGGTGATGTTGTCGATAAAATTAACGCAGATCTATTATACGAAATGAATAAAGCCGAAATCTCTGTTGAAGTTTATGGTCGAGCAAAAAAACCTTACTCTATTTGGCGAAAAATGCAAACGAAACAACTCTCATTTTCACGGCTGTCTGATATTTATGGTTTTCGGGTGATTGTAGAAAACGAGACAGATTGTTATCGGGTATTAGGATTAATTCATCAACGGTGGCATTCGGTTCCGGGCAGATTTAAAGACTATATTAGTCAACCCAAGTCAAACGGTTATAGAAGTATTCATACAACCGTTTCGGGAAGAAATGCACGACGTGTGGAAGTACAAATACGCACTAAAGCTATGCACCAGGTAGCTGAAAAAGGCGCTGCCGCAACTTGGTCATATAGAGATGGGGAAAGGGTCAAAAATCCATTTGCACTTGATCCATCTGATTGGATAGCATCACTGACTGAACGTTTTGGGTCTGAAGGTGATCATGGAGAGTTTCTAGAGGCTGTAAAGCTTGAGCTGTATACAGATCAGGTCTTTTGTTTCACGCCAAAGGGAGAGGTGATAAAATTACCACGTGGAGCTACTCCTATTGATTTTGCTTTTGCAATTCACACTCGGATTGGCTCAGCTTGCGTATCGGCAAAGGTTGATGGAATACGAGTACCGCTTTGGACTCGACTTCGTAATGGCCAATCAGTCCAAATTATTACTGCGGAAGGCCAAACACCACCAGCAAATTGGATTGATATTGCCGCTACAGGACGTGCCAAAACTGCTATTAGAAGAAGCCTTCGAGAAGTTGATCGTGAAAAATTCATAAACTTAGGACGTGAATTTGCGCGAGTTGCATTTGAAAATGTAAATAAAAAAGCTACTGATAAAGCTCTGAGCACTGCCGCCAAACACTTTGGCCTTGCTAGCGCTAAAGAACTGCTGGCACGTCTTGGCAGTGCAGAAATTGCGGCCCGTGAAGTGGTTGCAGAGTTATACCCCGACCTACAATTACATGTCGAAGATGAAGTCGATGTAGAGCGCTCTGTTATTGGTCTTGGAGCGGAACAAAAATTTGATCATGCTGTTTGCTGTCACCCGCTGCCTGGAGAAAGGATTGTTGGGATTACTTTTCGTGGTCAAGGTGTTGTTGTACATACTATCGACTGTAGAAACCTCCAGCACTACGAAAACCAAATGGATCGATGGTTAGATTTACATTGGCGTGATGGTCAGCATGCGGCGACCCACCCCGCTCGAATCCAAATAACAATTCGAAATGGTGCTGGTGTAATGGGCCGTATTTGTAGTTTAATTGGCGAGCAAAGTGCGAATATATCAGATATGCATTTTGTTGATCGTAAGCCCGACTATTTTAAGTTAATAGTGGATTTGGAATTACGTGACGTGTCACAGTTGCATATGGTATTAACAGCATTAGAGGCGGAAAATGATGTTGCAGAGGTAGGCCGGCATCGTGACCCAGATTTGGGCATTGATATTGCTTCTTATAATGGCGAGTAGGATAAATCTTGGTTTTTAGACGTCGAGATAGACGCGGATTAGGTAGGGCTGTTTGGGAGGGTTTGTATCCTAAAGGTGGTTGGAGCCGAGCATATTTGTACGTTAAGCACCGTGTGAAGCGCTTGCCGGGTACACCAGAAGAAATTGCCAGAGGCATAGCGGTTGGAGTTTTTGTGTCTATCAGTCCATTTTATGGTCTGCATTTTGTTTTAGCGGCATTTTTGGCAATATTTCTTCGTGCAAATATTTTAGCGGCTTTACTTGGAACATTTTTTGGGAACCCACTAACCTATATTCCTATTGGGGTTGCAACTTTAAGTGTTGGTAATGCTATGCTAGGTTCCCAGATGGAAAGTCATGTACAGAGTGGTTTTGGGCTTATGTTCACCCAAGCGATTAAAGAACTATGGAACAATTTAATAACTTTGTTTACTTCAAGCGTTGGTGATTGGACATATTTAGCTGAATTTTGGCAAACAGTTTTTTGGCCATGGCTGGTGGGCGGTGTGCCTCTTGGGTTAGTCGCTGGGTTTATGGCTTATTATTTGTCTGTTCCTACAATTAGAGCTTATAAAAATAGACGAAAAGGTCGTTTGGCAGCTAAGCTGATCAAAATTCGTAAAAAAACAAAGCTTAAATAATAAAAGCTAGTATTCTTAGAAAAGATAATGAAATGATAAATAGTCTACGTCTTGGTGTTAATATTGATCATGTAGCAACTATAAGAAATGCGCGGGGTGGTTTTTGCCCAGACCCCGTGCGTGCGGCGTTATTAGCACAAACATCAGGCGCGGATGGTATTACAGCACACTTACGTGAAGATAGGCGTCATATTCGAGATGAAGACATTGAGGCTTTAATAGAAGCCCTAAAAATTCCACTAAATTTTGAAATGGCTTCTACGAGTGAAATGCAAGAGATTGCTTTGAGATTTCTTCCTAATGCTGTTTGCATTGTACCAGAAAAAAGGCAGGAACGCACCACAGAAGGNGGGCTAGAAGTAGAAAAAGACCAACGTAGATTAGCAGATTTCATTCAACCGCTTTCCAAGGCAGGTTGCCGTGTATCTCTATTTNTTGAGCCNGATGAACGTCAAATTGNGGCGAGCAANGAAGTTGGAGCATCGGTTGTAGAATTNCATACAGGAGCTTATTGTAACTACCNGGCCGAAGGTNAGAGCGGATCAATGCAAGCTGAGCTGGCAAGGATTGCCCGCTGTTCGACGTTTGCTCAAGAGTTAGGCCTTGAGGTACATGCGGGACATGGATTAACATTTGATAATGTGTCGTCTATTGCAGCACTCCCAGAAATTTTGGAATTAAATATTGGCCACTTTTTAATTGGAGAGTCAGTATTTACAGGACTAGAAACCGCGATATCTGATATGCGTCGATTAATGATAGAAGCTCGCCGATGATTTTAGGAGTTGGTAGCGATTTGGCAAATATTGAGCGGATCCAAAGAACTCTTGATCGATTTGGAACTCGTTTTAAAAATAGAGTATTCACAGAAGTAGAGCAATTAAAAGCGAGTTCCCGTAAAGATGTTGCAGGTACATATGCAAAAAGATGGGCAGCAAAAGAGGCTTGTTCCAAGGCTCTGGGTACTGGACTTTCCATGGGGATTAGTTGGAAAGATATGAGTGTATCCAACATGCCAATGGGGCAGCCTGTTATGCATGTTACTGGTTGGGCAAAAGAGAGGTTAGACGAAATGACTCCAATTGGTCATAAAGCTGTTATTCACTGTACACTTACTGATGATCATCCGTGGGCGCAGGCTTTTGTTGTAATTGAAGCTCAATCAGTTACAGAAAACGTAAAACACCCAACTTGACACCGCTCAACAAGAATATCAAACAGTTTTAACCTTTTCTTGAGGACATTAATGGCCACAACTGATAAAAAGTCTTTTGCTGCGAGCATTTTCGATACAATTAAAACTGTATTTTATGCACTTTTAATCGCTGGATTATTTCGCACACTATTTTTTCAGCCTTTCTGGATCCCATCGGGCTCTATGAAAGACACACTGTTAATAGGGGATTTTTTGTTTGTTAATAAGATGGCCTACGGTTATTCTTACGCCTCTTGTCCAAAAATTCAAATTTCTCAATTTGGAATAAATCTTGATGCGGANGATTTTTGTTGGTTTTTAAAAGATCGAGGTACCCGGATTTTAAGTGAACAACCAAAACGTGGTGATGTTGTTGTATTTAGACATCCCATTTCTGGAACTGACTATATAAAAAGAGTTATTGGCCTGCCAGGTGATAGAATTCAGATGAAGGNAAGTAAGTTATATATTAATGAAGTACCGGTTAAGACAAAACGTACTGAAGACTTTATAGAGATTTATGCGCGTCAAGGTTCTATGGGAAACCGACCAATNTGTGCTAATGGAGTTGTCGGCTTGGGAGGGGATTGTATTAAGAAAAAATANACTGAAACCTTACCAAACGGGCTGTCTTATGGANTTTTGGATGCGATTGATCAAGATAATCTAAAATTAGGGGGGCGCCTTAATTTGGATAGTACCAAAGTATATTCAGTACCCAAAAATCATTTTTTCTTTATGGGTGATAATCGGGATAATTCGTCAGATAGCAGAGTAGCCCAGTCTTTGGGGGGTGTGGGTTTTGTNCCTTTAGAAGATATCGTCGGACGAGCTGATCGTATTTTATTTTCCTCAGCTGGTCGTTCAATGCTTGCTTTTTGGACTTGGCGAGCAAATCGTTATTTTAAGGCTGTAAACTAGATGTCTTGCNGATGCATTTTTGCGCATGATTAAATTATCTTCTGACCTGAAGCAATTTTGTTGNGATATAGGATACGAATTTAAAGATCCTGGATTATTAGTTACAGCCCTGACCCATTCTAGTGTTTCNTCNTCTACTCGCTCGGACAATGAGCGGTTAGANTTNTTGGGTGACCGGGTGTTGGGCCTGGTTATGGCGCAGGCCCTTCTTGATGCTGATAAAATAGCAACAGAGGGTCAATTAGCGCCGCGACTAAACGCATTAGTTCGAAAAGAAACCTGTGCTGACGTTGGACGTTCTATTGGAATTGGTGAAATGCTTAAGTTGGGTCGTTCTGAAATGATAANTGGGGGGCGAAGAAAGGAAGCCTTACTTGGNGATGCAATGGAAGCTCTAATTGCNGCAGTCTATAGTGATGGAGGCTTTATTAAAGCCCAGGAACTCGTTCTTAAGCTTTGGGGTTCAAGGATTTTTTCAGTAGAATTTGATGCTAGAGATGCAAAGACCGCATTGCAGGAGCTGACNCAAGTGGGNAAAGGTTCACCGCCGAGGTACGTGGAAATCTCACGTNTTGGGCCAGACCATGCCCCAACTTTTATTATAGAGGTCCAANTNCATTCTGGNGAGTCTNCACGNGCTGAAGGTGCATCAAAACGTCAAGCAGAACAGGCNGCTGCNAAAAAAATGCTTACAAAGTTTCAGAAATGAGTGCTCGTGCTGGATTTGTAGCACTAATTGGAGAACCCAATGTGGGAAAGTCTACGTTGCTTAACTGGATGGTTGGTGCGAAAGTTTCGATAGTTACTCATAAAGTACAAACAACCCGAGCTCGGATCCGTGGGGTGGCTCTGCAAGGGGAATCACAAATAGTTTTTGTTGACACGCCAGGAATTTTTCGCCCAAAACGGCGCCTTGATCGCGCGATGGTAAAATCAGCTTGGGGTGGGGCGGCAGATGCGGATTTTACTGTGTTTCTTATAGAAGCCCATNGGGGTATGACGGAAGGTGTGGAAGCTATTATAGCGGCCTTAAAGAATCTACCTAATANNTTACAAATTGTGTTAGCTATCAATAAAATTGACAGGGTACATGCCGAAGAGTTGTTAGCTTTAACTAAATTAATGAATGAAGCCTTCCAATTTGCAGAGACTTTCTTAATATCGGCTGATAAAGGTCACGGCTGTCAGGCTCTAAAAAGTTGGCTTGCTNGAAAATTGCCTCAAGGGCCATGGCTTTATCCAGAAGATCAAATTGCCGATCTACCTCTACGAATGTTGGCAGCAGAGACCACACGTGAAAAGTTAACGCTTCGGCTCCATCAGGAGCTACCTTATCAGTTGACCGTTGAGACTGANGCGTGGGAAGAGCGCAAAGATGGATCGTGTAAAATTGACCAATTAATTTATGTGATGCGTGATGGACANAAAGGAATTGTTTTAGGGAAGGGAGGNGAGACTATAAAAGCTNTTTCGACCCAAGCTCGCGCAGAGTTGGAGTCTTTTT
Organism: Planktomarina sp.; assembly: GCA_002698165.1. GTDB lineage: Bacteria > Pseudomonadota > Alphaproteobacteria > Rhodobacterales > Rhodobacteraceae > Planktomarina. The sequence goes on from NZVF01000079.1 coordinate 6,333, forward strand.
TAGGGCGCAGAGTACATCTCTTTTTACAGGTAAAAGTCCGTCCAAATTGGNTAGAGGAAAAAGAGCGATACGTAGAAATGGGTCTTGAATTTCGTGACGGAAATACATGACCCGTTTANCCAGTGATGTCTGGGTGNCCGCTTACCTAACNCGNTTACGATTATCCGACATTCCAGCNTTTGTTGTGGCACGCGGTGATTGTACCGCGGGAGCTATTTTAGTTAAAGTGAATACGCTAGATGGAAAGGGTATAGTTTATCACCGCTCGTTTGATTTGATGACTGGCGAGCGCAGCTGGATTGAATTGACATCTGGACAAGAAANAACGCTTGATTTTGCTATTGCTCGACAGCGTAGTGTTGATCCTGATTTATGGGTGATAGAGGTGGAAGACCGTTCAGCTCGTCATTTGTTGGATGAGCCNGGTTTGAAGGATTAAGGTGCTTTTGGGCCTAAGATTATAGTGCCTTGTATTTCATTGGAAAAATATGGTTTTTATGTAAGTTGGCAGTATAACTTTGGAGATTAGACNGTGATTCAGTGGCGTGACGAAGGAATATTGTTATCAGTTCGTAAACACGCTGAGAATTCAGTAATTGCTGAAATTTTTACTGAGAGCCATGGTCGTCATTCGGGTGTAGTACGAGGTGGCGTGGGACGAAAGAAGTCTCCAATTCTCCAGATTGGTTCTCAACTGGAAGTTGTTTGGAAAGCTAGGTTAGAGGATCACATTGGATCGTTTTCTGTGGAACCTTTGCGCAGTCGTGCTGCTCAGATGATGGAAGATCCCCTTACCCTCGCAGGATTAACTTCGGCTATAGGGCTACTTAGCTTTTCTCTGCCTGAACGCCAAGCTCAGTTGTCACTTTACAGGAACTCTGTAAATTTGCTTGATTTCATGTGCACCACAGAAGCATGGCCGCTAGCTTATTTACAGTGGGAGCTAGGTTTGTTGCAAGATTTGGGCTTTGGCCTGGATTTGAATACTTGTGCCGTATCCGGTACGACAGACAATCTATTATATGTNTCACCAAAGTCNGGTCGTGCTGTGGCTGCACATCACGCNGGTCGTTGGAAAACTCAACTTCTTCCACTGGTGCCTTGNATGATTGGGGATAGTGNGGCTAGCAATGGAGAAATTGCAGTTGGGTTNCGAACTATTGGTCATTTTTTTGAAAAATGGTTGGCGCCCTCTTTGGGTGATAGGCCAATACCTCGTGCTCGTGATCGACTGCTAAACAGGTTGGATAACAAACTTAATAATTAAACTATGCAACTGAGATTTATACTAAAGGTTGATATTATAAGTGGGCTTCAGGGCGCTCAAAAATACAAGTTACAAAAACAGCTCTTAGGTTTATAGAATAGGCGCATCGCCAGATATTTTTATCAAAAATCTTAGCCTAAAAACTAACTCAGTATCCTTCGAGCAACTACCTGCGCNTGGATTTCAGCAGCACCCTCAAAAATATTTAGAATACGNGCNTCGCAAAGGATNCGGCTNATTTTATATTCTAGTGCGAACCCATTTCCACCNTGNATTTGTAGNGCGTTNTCNGCCGCTGCCCACGCNGCTCGCGCACCTAAAAGCTTAGCCATTCCAGCNTCAATATCACACCGTCGGCCTTGATCTTTTTCATCAGCACTAAAGTAAGTGAGCTGTCTGGCAACCACCAATTCAACTGCTATCATGGCCAGCTTATTGATCACTCGTGGAAACTCTATTAGTGGTTTCCCAAATTGTTTTCGGTCCAAGGCATATTGGTAGCTAAGATCTAAGGCAGATTGTGCAACGCCAACAGCGCGTGCTGCCGTTTGAATTCTAGCACTTTCAAATGTTTCCATTAATTGTTTGAAACCCTTGCCAGTTTCTCCACCTAAAAGATTTTCATTTTTTACAATAAAATTATCAAAGGCTAATTCATGCTCTTTCATGCCACGATAGCCCAAAACCTCGATCTCACTTCCAGTCATACCTTCGCTTGGAAATGGTGAATCATTAGTCCCAGGTGTTTTCTCAGCTATAAACATTGATAGACCCTTATAATTTTCGGTACTAGGGTCGGTACGTGCCAGCAGTGTCATAAAATGGGTGCGTGTTGCATGTGTAATCCATGTTTTATTACCAGTGATTTTCCATTCATCTCCGTCGAGGGTGGCTCGTGTCCGTAAGGAACCAAGGTCAGAACCAGTGTTAGGCTCTGTGAAAACAGCAGTTGACAGTTTTTCTCCGCTCGCCAATGCCGGCAACCATTTTTGTTTTTGTGCCTCCGTTCCCCCAGCCATTATCAGTTCTGCTGCTATTTCAGATCGGGTGCCCAGAGATCCTACTCCAATGTAACCGCGTGCCAATTCCTCGCTAACTACACACATTGAAACCTTGGACATGCCCAATCCTCCGTACTCTTCAGGGATTGTTAAACCAAAAACACCCATCTCAGCGAGCTCATCTATCACCTCCATCGGAATTAATTCATCTTTTAGATGCCAATCATGTGCAAAAGGCTCAATTTTTTCACAAGCATAACGGCGAAACTGTTCTCTTAT
>NZVF01000080.1 GCA_002698165.1 Planktomarina sp.
AAAACCTGGTTCTCAAAATATTCATTCCAACCCAAGGCCTTAAGTTTGACATTGATATCCTTAGCACCTCCAAGGTGAATTTGAGAATTAGGTTTTTGGGCCATTATGTATAGCTGCCCAACCTGTTAATTGGTGTTTCTAGCATTTGAGATAATATGTTACTAATAGGCAGACCCCCGGTCATCACTCTTTATTATCAAGCTCTCCTTTAACAGAAAAATTAAAACCCAGGTAAAACTAAGTGCCGTATATTGTATTATTTTCTGTCTTGCTTGCAGGTACATTAAATCACTTCTGAAAAAACCTGTTTCAAAGCGATTTCTAACTTTTCAAACATTTCGTCCAAGTTGCTTTCTGTAAAAATAAACGCTGGACACAGAACAATCGACTGACCGAGAGGTCGGCATATCAAACCATGATCTGTACAGGTATTTGCAATTCGTTCGCTGACAGATTGACTTGCCTCAAAGGGAGTTTTGGTGGCTTTATCTTGCACAGCTTCTAATGCCCCCATTAGACCTTTGACACGAGACTCACCGATATTAGGGTTTTCAAGCAAACGTTCCATGTGTGCCTCAAAGTATGGTGCTAATTTACGTACATTATCCGCTAACCCTTCGTTCATAATTACATCAATTGCTTTCAATGCTATCGCTGATCCTACTGGNTGACCTGAAGCGGTGAANCCNTGTGGGAACTCGTCGATTTCTTCCGAAGCTGNTTGTAGACGATTGGTAAGCTCTGGCCCAAGCATGACNGCNCCCATTGGAAAATAACCAGCAGTGAGATTTTTTGAACTGATNATCGCATCTGGCATAAAGTCATACGCNTCGCACCCCCAAGTATGACCTGTTCGGCCAAATCCACAAATAACTTCATCAGAAATAAGCGGAATATCATATTTTTGTAGGATCGGTTGTAAGGCTTGGAAATAACCGACCGAAGGTGGGATGACACCNCCNGCNCCCATTACTGGCTCTGCAAAAAAACCAGCGATCGTGTCTGGGCCTTCGGCTGTAATCATTTCTTCTAGTTCTTTGGCTAAGCGTGCGGTGAATTGCAGCTCACTTTCNCCNTCTAGACCCTCACGCCAGTAATGGGGACAGGTNAGATGCAGAAATTCTGGCAATGGAAGTCCAAAAACAGTGTTGTAAGGTTTCCCAGTCATAGATGCTGAAACTGCGGTAACACCATGATATGCATTTTTTCTAGTTATGATTTTACGTCGTGAAGGATTACCTTCTGCGCCATGTAGAAACCAAAGCATTTTGACCATAGTGTCATTGGCTTCAGACCCTGAGTTTGTATAAAATACTTTCCCAGTTTCAAAGGGTGATACTTCAATAAGTTTTTCTGATAGTACTACTGTTTGATCCGCCATTCTTCCAAAGAAAGCATGATAACCAGGAAATCGATCATATTGATCTTTTGCCGCTTGGGCTAAGCCTTTATGATCAAAGCCAGCAACCATGTTCCACAAACCAGAATTGGCGTCTAGAAATTTCTGACCGTGTACATCAAATACATAAGGACCACTGCCGTGGGTTAGTATAGTTGCACCACGATTTTCAATGGTGGGTAAATCAGTGAAGCCGTAGAAGGAGTGTGCATCTGCTCTCGCCTCCCAACTGTTTGGTGATTGGTCTTTCATGACAGGACCTCTAAAAATGGGGCTGCCTCTCTAATATGAGGCGAACGTTTGTGGCCTTTGATGATAGGGCCGCGTTAATAATGAGTAAAGCTAACTAAGCAAACTTTGTAGTTGTATCGGCTAAACTGGTGGAGCTCCAGCCCACGCCCATGCGCCATTCGCAACTGTAAAAGGTCCTGGGCCAGCTGCATGGGTTTTTAGTTGGTGGAGGTTATAATGTTGCAATTGACACCAATTCTTTTGATGGGAGTTTGATACATGTTTTTTATGGTCTCATCAATTTAATAGTTTATTCATATTCCTAACCTATCTCGCAGTGAGAACCATGTCATCGCTAAGGTCATAATCGGACTTCGAAAGGTTTGGCCCCCCGGAAATGCTGGGTGAGGGAGATCAGACAGCAAGTCAAATTGAGATGCATTTCCTGAAATTGTTTCTGCTAGGACTTGGCCCGCAAAGCTCGCCAGAGCTACTCCATGTCCAGAATAACCGGCTGCAGCTAGTTGTTTTCTACCAACTTTTGCGAACATTGGTAGCCTTGTTGTTGTTATACCTAAAGTGCCCCCCCATGCATGGGTCAAATTAACATTTTCAAGTTGTGGAAAAATTTCAGTTAAGGGTTTGCGCACCTTTGAAAATATATCTCTTGGGAACTTTACTCCATAACTCTCACCTCCACCAAAAATCAGTCGGTTATCATTGGTTAGTCTGTAATAGTTTAGCACAAAACGACTGTCGGCTACTGCAATATTTTTTGCTAAAATCTCGTGTGGGTTATCTAGTGGCGCTGTCGCAACAAGATAATTATTGATAGGCATAACATGTGCAGATTGTATTTGATTAAGGTTACTATGATAACCGTTTGTGGCATGTACTACATATTCAGCTGTTACCTGGCCTAGATCGGTTTTAATTAAATTTGGACTTTTATTTTTGATGTCGACCACGGGACTTGCTTCGAAAATAATAGCTCCTGCCTCCTCTGCCGCTTTTGCTAAGCCAATTGCAAATCTAAGAGGGTGTAAATGACCCGCACCCCAGTCTAAAGTACCACCAGAATATACTGATGACTTGATTATATCCGTGATGGAAGCTTTACTTAGAAGCTCAATTTCAGTGTAAGCATAATTTTTTTCCAAATATTGTGCCACGTTATGGCTGTTTAAGGTGTCTTTTTCACTAAAACATGCTTGAGCTACACCGGCATGATACCCAGCGTCTGGAGCAAAATTATCTACCAAACTCCGAGTCAATACTTTTGCGTCCTGCGTCATTTCCCAGAGCCTGTGAGCTGCGTCGTAGCCCAGTTGTTTCTCAAGTTTTCTTTGGTCTTGGTTCCATCCAGAGCCAACTTGACCACCATTACGACCAGATGCTCCGAAACCCACACGGTGAGCCTCTAAAACAATTACTTTTAAGCCCTTTTTTGCTAAATGAAGTGCAGTTGATAAGCCGGTAAAACCGCCACCAATCACACAAACGTCACAATTTTGAGATTCGTTAAGTGAGAGGCGACGTTGTACATCGTGCAAACTTTCTGCGTACCAGCTTGGTGGATACGTGGCAGCTGTATCATTGACGTATAAAAATTTAGACATTCAACAAAAGGTGTTCACGTTCCCAAGGGGAAATTACTTGAAGAAACTCACTGTATTCAGTGCGCTTCACTATTGAATAAACGCGAGCAAATTCAGGATCCAAAATTCCATGAAGTTTTTTTGCGTTATCGAAAAGGTCGAGCGCAGTAAAGAGATCATAGGGAATTCCTTCTTCGCCATCATAAGCATCACCTCGATACTGTTTATCAGGACGATCTTGTTCTTCCATACCCAGATAACAGCAGGCCAATGATGCAGCTATTCCAAGATATGGGTTGCAATCCATCCCTGCTATACGATTTTCAATTCGACGTGCTTGAGGATCAGATAGAGGAATTCGGATACCAGTTGTGCGATTGTCGCGTGCCCACTCCAAATTGATAGGTGCGGAGTGATCTTTTACATAGCGTCTGTAGCTATTTACATACGGTGCAAGCATTGCAATGGCAGAGGGGAGATGGTTTTGAAGTCCGGCAATCATATGATAAAATACATCCGTTTCTCCTCCCTGTGGCCCAACAAATATATTCTGTCCTTCTGCATCTATAAATGAGTGATGGATATGCATTGCTGATCCTGGCTCTTCGGCGATTGGCTTAGCCATAAATGTGGCAAAACAGTCGTGCTTTAAGGCAGCTTCTCTTATAAGCCGCTTAAAGTAGAAAACCTCGTCCGCTAGCTTGACTGGGTCACCGTGACGAAGGTTTATTTCGACTTGTCCTGCTCCACCCTCCTGTGTGATCCCATCAATTTCGAAGCCCTGTGCTTCTGCGAAGTCATAAATATCGTCGATAACTGGTCCATATTCGTCAACTGCCGACATTGAGTATGCTTGACGGGCTGCAGCTGGTCGGCCACTGCGCCCCATCATTGGTCTAATTGGTTGAGCTGGATCAATGTTTCGGGCTACTAAAAAAAATTCCATTTCAGGAGCTACTATAGGTTCCAAACCTCTTTTGCGAAACAGGTTGACAACTCTCTTAAGTACATTCCTAGGAGATGTTGGTATGGGATCATTATTTTGGTCAAATGCATTATGAATAACCTGAAGAGTTACATCCGCTGTCCAAGGTGCGGCAGTAGCTGTATCTAAGTCGGGTACTAGAACCATATCAGGTTCTACCCACCCTTCGTCGCCAGCAGCTTCAGCCCAGCCACCAGTAAGCGTTTGAAGAAAGATCGAGTTTGGTAAGTAAAAGTTATTTTGCTTTGCAAACTTAGACGCCGGCACGGCTTTACCTCGAGCTACTCCTGGCAGGTCTGAGATAATGCATTCTACTTCATCTATTGTTCGTCCGTTGACATAGGCCTTGACTGCCTCTGGTAGAGTATCTTTCCACTTCATGCGGCTTCCTCTGGTTTAAAACCATCTTTAAAAAATGAAGCAATATCATTTGCGATGAGGTTATCATCGGTGTGAGTTTTGTTCAATTTATGAGCACGATCCATTAGGTAAGCTGGGTAAGAAGGGTTTTCGCGTCGCGCAACTATATAATCAGCAATGATTGAGTTGCTCATTTCGGGATGTGGTTGGATTGTGTAGGCTCTGCTTCCGTAAACTAGAGCGGCATTCTTACAAAAACTATTGCTAGCAATTACGCTGGCATTTTTGGGGAGTTCTACAATTTGATCTTGGTGCCACGCATTCAGCGAAATTTTTCCATGTTTTTCAAAGAAGTATTCTTGATGCCCAATAGCCCATCCTTCTTTAAACCTTTCTACCCTACCGCCCAATGCTTCGGCAATTGCTTGATGGCCAAAGCATACCCCAACCATAGGGCGTGAACTTTTGTAAATAGCTTTAATGAATTCTTTAAGTGGATAAATGAATGAGAGATCCTCATAAATACCATGTTTTGATCCTGTTATTAGCCATCCTTCAGCATCAGTTGGTGAGGCAGGGAATTTTTCATCAACCACATTCCATGTCTTATATTTAAAACCATGCCCTTGCAAAAAGGTCGAGAACATCGTGTCGTAATTACCGTGATTGGCTTTCACATTTTCAGGTGGATAACCGCAATTTAAAATACCTATGAGCATGGCTTTCTCTTTAAAACTTTGCACCCAACCTAGGCTTCAAAAATGGATTTGAAAAGGCGTGATTAAGCTGTGTCAATAAGAGCTTGAAGCACGTCGTGATCAGACATCTGACTGAAAAGTTTAAATTCTTGAGTTTTAGTTGCGACAAGGTTTTGTAAAAGTGACTTGGCAAAAAGAGTCTCTATTAGAGGATGGCTGATGCCATCAATTGCTTCTGGCAAGCTTTTTAATAATACTGATGCAAGATTAGGCTTTTCGTAGGCGTTACCTTTTGTGGGCTTAGGTGGATGTAAATTGGTCTTCATTCCGTGTAACGCAGAACCAAAGATAGCCGCAAATAATAGATAGGGATTGGCGTCGCCCCCGGCAACGCGATGCTCAATTCTGGTGGAGTGAATGGTTCCCCCTGGAATGCGTATAGCGACGGTACGGTTTTCCCAACCCCAAGTGGCTGAGGTTGGGGCATGTGCATCGGCGACAAAACGACTGTAGCTGTTCATGTAAGGCGCAAAGAATAATGTACTTGCAGAAAAACTGCTTAAACAGCCTGCTACTGCAGCCTGAAGAATATTTTTGTCACAAAATACATTCTCATTTTTTTTATTTAGGACTGAGAAGTGGGTATGTAGTCCATTGCCACTTTCTGAAGGAAACGGTTTTGCCATAAATGTAGCAGCCATTCCGTGGCTGCGGGCTGTACCTTTAATCAGTTCTTTAAGTAAGATTACATTGTCCGCGATGTGAAGTGCAGGTCCATGAGCCATTGTTACTTCAAATTGTCCAACGCCTGCCTCGGTAATAATGCTTAATTCCCCGAGCCCCATTTTTGCTGCACTTTGAGTAATATCATTAAAAAACTTGTCAAAGTCGTCCAACTCTCTAAGTGACAGCACTTCGGTATTTGATAGACGCCGGCCAGTTTTAGGGTTCAGCGCGGGCACCAAGTTGCCACCATCCTCAAGTAGAAAAAATTCTAATTCACAACCCGCTATGACTTGCCATCCATTTGCATCAAAGCTTTCTAGCACGTTNGTTAANGCCAAGCGTGGATCNCCAGCNAAAGGATCACCGTTATCATGATGCATGGTTCGAAGATCTAGGTANGCGTCACCTGAAACCCANGGTAATNANATCAGATCTCTATTTGTAGACGCCATAATGCCATCTTGGTCTCCACTCTCAAAAACAAGTGGTGAACCATNTATATCAGAACCAAAAATATCTACATTCAGAGCTGAGAGTGGCATACGCATCTCTTTTTGAGCCATTGTGGCTGGAACACGCTTACCCCTTAACTGGCCATTTAAATCAACCGCAGCTATTCGAAGAGACTTAGTCATCTAATTACCTGCGGCCTATAGCGCATTCGAGGACGTAATTCTTGCGGTAGGTGGCGGTTTAGTCGATTGCTAATTAACCCAAATAGTCCAATGATAACGAGTGTAAGAATTATGAAATAAAAAGCTAGGATTGGGTAAGGGATGAAGGGGTTGAATGTTTTATCAGCAAAATATCTAGCGTAGTAGAGAGCGTCTCCCCGTTGTTGCCAGGCTGGGAAGCCGGAAAAAAATACTAGTGTCGTGGCGTGAAATAGAAAAATGGCCTCATTCACATAAGCGGGCCATGCCAATCGCATAGTAGTGGGCCAAATAATTCGCCTAAACTTGTTCCAGCCAGCCAAACCATAGGCATCAGCTGCTTCGACTTCACCCCTGGGAATAGAACGTAGAGCCCCATAAAAAATTTCTGCTGAGTACGCCGCAGTATTTAAAATAAGGACTACCAACGCACCTACTTGAGCTGCTGTTAGCCATGGTAAAATTCCCTGCTGTTTTAGGCGAAGAAAAATAAAATAGGCTAAGAAAAACTGAATAAAGAGGGGTGAGCCTCTAAATACTAATATGAACCATTCTGCGGGTTTGTGGATGGTCGGGTTAGAACTTGCTTTGGCGAGTGCGACTGCATTGGCAATAAAAAAACCAATCAGAAGCGCCAAGGCCCCAAAATAAATATTCCAGAGCAGACCTGACCCAATCAGGGTGAAATGTTGACAAAGGGTAAACTCTATTTTGGGTAACACCCGAGCGCCAAAGCCAAGTGAACGTAGCCCATAATCAATAATTGTTTGAGTACAGCTCATGCGTCGCTTCCTACGGTGCCTTGTCCATGGGAAAGCCGTTTTGTTAAACGCTCGAGCAGGACCTCAGAAACCTTGGTGAAGGCCAAATAGAACACCATTAAAAATAAAAAGTAATACATTCGCAAATCGCCATGTGGATATGCAGAGAATTTGGCCAGTTGGGTGCCTCCAAGCTCACGTGCCCAATAGACAATATCTTCTATCCCAAGAAGGAAAAGTAGGGGCGTGGCCTTAATCAAAACCATCCAAAGGTTTGACAGCCCTGGTAGTGCGTAAATCCACATTTGTGGTACCAAAATTCGCCAAAAAACTTGCCTCTGGTTCATTCCGTAGGATTGACCCGTTTCTATTTGCGCTTTTGGAACGGCGCGCATTGCGCCGTGGAGTACGTTTGCAGCAAAGGCGCCAAAAACAATTGTAAACGTGAGTACAGCAGTGAAAAAACCATAAAGATCGTGTATATATTGTTCAGCCGCTCCTAGCGGTAGCTTCGCAGCCTTACATACAATGAAATCACTTCCTTGACGAATTGGTTCGGACCAATCTGGGCAAAAGGCTTGGTGCCGTAGCCACTCAAATCCTTGGTCTAATGCAATTACGAAGAAAAGAAAAAATGCGATGTCGGGAACACCTCTTACAATTGCAATGTAAATTTTTCCTATCCATCGAAGTAAAAAAAATTTGGACTGCGCTAACGTAGCCCCCCCAAAGCCAAAAATAAGGGCTGTTGGCGCGGTTATGGCGAGTAACCCCAATACCGTCCCAAAGGAATAATAAAATAGAAAGTGTTTGCCTGTGGTTAGATAGCAGCTGAGCCACGCAAAACTCGCAAGAGTACTTGGATCTGAGCAGAAGCTGAAAATCGTGTGAACCCCCGGAAGAAGTGCCGCTTTTTAGCCTTATGGGCTTTACTTAAAAGTTGTGACCAAAAAGGGGCCAAGGATCAATCCTTGGCCCCTCCGTCATTATGGAATTTATGGAAATGGTTGGCCAACTTCCCACTTAACGATTAGAGTATTAAGTGTTCCGTCCGCTTTCATTGATTTAATTGCGGCACTAAACTTGTCGCGCAAATCACTATCAGACTCGCGGATTCCCATACCCACGCCGCCGCCAATCCATTCCTGTTTCTCTAGTAAAACGAGACCTGCATCCTCTGCAGCTATTGGCGCAACGTAATTTAAATCTGCTAAAACGGCATCCGCTTCGCCATTCCTGACAGCAGCAATAGTTTCTTCGGGTGTCGCAAACTCAACTAGAGTAACGCCNGGCAATGCGGCAGCGAAAGCTGCTTGAATAGTGTTGACCTGAGCAGCGATAACGGCTCCAGACAGATTAACATCAGCNGAAAGAGCAACGTACGCGGACGCGTCAGGCAGCGTATACTCTTCTGTAAAATCAATCACNCTATCNCGCTCGGCTGTTACTGACATGCCCGCGATAATGGTGTCATAGTTACCAGAAACTAGATTTGGAATTATACTATCCCAGTCGTTTACAACCCACTCACATGTTAATCCTGCGCGCTTGCACAGTTCGTCCCCTAATTCGCGTTCAAAACCATCAACTTCGCCAGCGTCATTGATGAAATTATATGGTGGGTAAGCACCNTCNGTGCCCATGCGTACAGTGTCTGCAAAAGACATGCCCGCAGCAAGCAATAGTGCGGCAGTGGTTAAGATCAGCTTTTTCATGGTTATCTCCTTAAAATGGGTTGCTGAGTATGTTTAGGCGACAGCAGAAAGAAACTGCTGGAGCCGTTTTGATTTTGGAGCGCCAAATATAGCGCTGGGTGATCCTTCTTCTTCTATCAAGCCTTGATGCAAAAAGATAATATGGTCTGCTACATCCCGGGCCAGTGCCATGTCGTGAGTTACAATCAACATTGTNCGCCCTTCAGACGCAAGATCCTTAATAACACGAACAACCTCTTGTTCAAGTTCGGGATCAAGTGCAGATGTTGGCTCATCAAACAATAGAGCTTGTGGTTCCATGGCAAGCGCTCTGGCGATTGCGGCACGCTGCTGTTGTCCTCCTGANAGTTGAGCTGGATAGGCATCGCATTTTTCACCAATACCTACTTTTTCTAGGAGAGTACGAGCNCGATTTTCAACGTCTGATTTATCCTGCTTTAGCACAGTGATTGGTGCTTCCATGACATTTTGTAAAATTGTCATGTGGGCCCATAGATTAAACTGCTGAAATACCATGGACAGATTAGTCCGCAACCTGGTGACTTGAGACGCATCAGACGGTCGTCGATTATGACCTGAACCTTGCCACTTTACTGGCTCTCCTTGAAAGTGGATCGATCCTTCTTGGCTGGTTTCGAGCATATTGCAGCAACGAAGCAAAGTAGACTTCCCCGAACCAGATGAGCCAATAAGGGCCACCACACTCCCACTTTTGGCTGTGATGTCGATACCTTTAAGAACCTGCAAATCACCGTAGGATTTATGCAGGCCTCTAATATCTATTACAGCTGAGCTTTGGCTTACCACTAATAGTCTCTCACAATTGAACGATTTATTAGGGCATAGATGCCTCTCTCATTCAATCCAAAAGTGTCGTTATCTAGCTTTATGGCACAATTGTAAGTGAATATCGCACAGAATCTTGCTTTAAAATATTTGCCACCCAAAGATTTGTAGTGCTTTGTCATCCTGGGAGGCTATTTTAAGAATCGCTTTTTTAATCCGTTTATGAAATTTTTCGCATAGTTACTTCTTGCAGGAGTATCGGGCGGTTATTGGGTAGGCCTCGTTATGGCAACTACCTATGAATGTGATGCTTT
>NZVF01000081.1 GCA_002698165.1 Planktomarina sp.
ACGGTTTTAATGGATTTTGGTGCTGAACTTGGAACACTTTTGGGGCGCAAATGCGTTGAGGCATTGGGGATTACCCCAGCAGAGGCAGAGAGTTATGGCAAATCCGCGATGGTTGGTGAGAACGGTGAACTGGAACATGCTGCTGCCATTTTGCATCCTAAGCTTGGCGCGCCATTGCGTGCTGAAGTTGAGAAAGGTGCCGCCCTTGTTGCGTCCTCAAAAAAGATGGGAAGTCCCGGTCAGGTTCTGGATGTGCCTTTGGGACACAAAGATGCGGCTTATGTCCGGAGCCATTTTGATGGCATCGAGGTGCGTTTGAACGACGCGCCGCGCGCAAATGAAATTTTGGTCGCCGTTGCGGTGACTGATAGTGGACGACCGTTGCCACGCGTGGGCGGTTTGACCCATGCGGATGCGATTGGTGAAGACGGCCTAAGGTAAAGCAAGTGACCATTGCTCATCCGCCATTTCATAGCTAAAAATATGCAATGGAAATTGAAGATGAAAAAAACAATGAAAAACAACCTTATCGCTTGGACGAACAAGTTGGTTATTTGCTGCGTTTAGCAAGCCAACGCCACTCTACGATTTTTCTCCAACAAATATCTGAAAATTTGACACCAACGCAGTTTTCTACGCTTATCCGTATCTCTGAATTTGGTGACCTGTCGCAGAACCATCTGGGAAGATTGGCATCGATGGACGTAGCGACGATTAAAGGTGTTGTTGATCGTCTTAAGGCTAAGGAATTAATCCAATCCAGCGCTGATAAAGGTGACAAACGCCGTTCCCTCATTTCTCTAAGTGCAAAGGGCCGAGAACTCATTGATACATTGAAGGAAGATGGCGCACGGATTTCTGAAAATACGCTGGCACCACTGCGTAATTCTGAGCGCAAGACACTTATCAACCTGTTGTTGAAAATCTCATAAGCCAAAAGGCCTTTAGGCCGTCATAGTTCAAACCAAATTTATTAATTCCTCTAACTTTGTGATTGTCGACCACAATATCGCTGTCAGCAATGATATTTTCCAAGTTTTCAAAGCAGCAGCATTCTCAAACTTGATGGTGATACAGTCTTTTCTTAAGATGGCACAATGAAAATAGGCTGCTGATTGATCGTCTTTATGGTCATTAAAGGGAGTGCCCCACATGCGGGCATCTTCACCTTGCAAGTTTACCACTCTGTTGACTTTCACCTCAAAACAGCCAAGGTTTGGCCAATCCAAGGTCCTGCTATAATGCGCGCGCGTTCAAAAACTTTTAAGTCCATAAAAGGTGCGCTCATTTTATGTGTTCTGGAAGACGGTCCGCTGGTGGCGTGTTGCGAGATCGACCTGAAGTGACCTCACCATCAATAACGGTCATGCCTACACCAGGTAGGTTGCCCAATTTAACTGATTCAAGCATCGTTTTACCGGGTGCGTGCTGGGCTTTATCCAGAATGACAAAGTCAGCGGCGTATCCCGCCTCGATGAGGCCCGTATCCAAATTACGTTGCCGAGATGTGTTGCCGTGGCCAAAACAAAAAGCTATTTCTGCTGGTATGTTGCCAAAGGCAGACAACATGGCAATCATGCGCATGATGCCAAGTGGTTGAACGCCTGAACCAGCAGGGCCGTCTGTGCCGAGAATTATTTGATCAAGCTTACCCAATTCACGGGCCGTATTAAGGGCCAAAACTGCGGAGCGTTCGTTCCCGTTGTGAACAATTTCAAACGCGGATGAACAGCTTTCACACAGGCAAACGATCTGATCATCGGGCAGGGCTGAGTGTCCACCATTTATGTGGCCAATAACATCCGTTCCAGTTTCAATCACCATATCGGCATCGATCAAACCTGATCCGGGGATAGATGGACCGCCAGTGTGGATCGTGCTTTGGATGCCATATTTACGGGCCCAGCCAACCATTTGTTGTGCTGTCTTGCCGTCTTTGACCGTACCCAAACCAACTTCACCAAGCAGTACAACACCTGCCTCTGCCAAATCTTTGAAATCTTGCTCGACCATGCCGTGCTCAATCACAGGCGCGCCTGCGTGAACTTTCACGCCGGAAGGACGAAAGTTTTCGTACCAACGCTGAGCAGCAATTGCCATAGCTTTCAGGCCCACGATGTCTTTTGGGCGACCAGGCATATGGACTTCACCAGCGGAAATCAGTGTCGTAACACCGCCATGCAGTGTTGAATCGATCCAGTGAAGCTGCTGCTGGCGTGGGGTATAATCGCCAATAACGGGGTGAATGTGGCTGTCGATTAGGCCGGGCATAACCGTCACCCCATGTGCATCAATGAGTGTTGTTGCGCCTTCGCAGTTTAGATCTTTTTCAGTGCCCCACTCCGAAATTTTACCATCAATGACTATAATACAGTCGCCGTCAAAAATTGGTTCTTCCAACTTTCCAGAAAGGATTTGGCCAATATTTTTGATAATAAGCTTTTTCACAGTAATCCCCTAAATTCATGACAGTAATTTCATTAGCATACGAATATTATATGGGCTGTACGTCAAGTCCCTAATGCTAACCATTCACAATAAATTCTGAAGACTTGACAGGTGACATGCATCCAATTATTCGTTCGTACACAAATGAGATTAGGTGGTAAATGACTTACGTAGTGATTGATGATTGCATCAAATGCAAATACCAAGATTGCATCGAAGTTTGTCCTGTGGATTGATTTTATGAGGGTGAAAACATGATCCTAATTAATACGGAAGAATGCATAGATTGCGCTGTTTGGGAACCTGAGTGTCCAGTTGATGCGATCAAGCCTGATAATATTCCAGAAGCTACCAAGTGGATTGCGTTTGATCAAAAATATGCAGTAATTTGGCAAAATATCTATGAAAAGAGTGAGCTAATGGTTAACGTTGATGACTGGGCTGACGTGCCTGACAAAATGGTACATCTTTCAAAAAATCCGGCATAGCAATAAATTCCAACTCCAAAACTTAAACAGGATCAGTGATGTCATCAGCCATTTTAGAAGAAAAATCTAAATTCCCAATTCCGACAGGCGTATTTTCTGAGACAGTTACGTCGGTCCATCACTACACTGACCGCTTGTTCAAGTTTCGCATAACACGTCCGACCTCGTTGCGGTTCCGCTCTGGAGAATTTATTATGATTGGTTTGCCAAATGCTGAAAAACCTGTTTTCCGGGCCTACTCGGTTGCCTCCCCAAGTTGGGATGAAGAGTTAGAGTTCTATTCGATCAAAGTTCCCGACGGCCCGCTGACTGAGCACTTACAGAAGATCAAAGAAGGCGACACAGTTCTGCTGCGCAAAAAGCCAACCGGAACATTGGTAAACGACGCGCTGTTACCTGGTGAGCGGCTTTGGATGTTTTCCACTGGTACTGGCATTGCACCATTTGCGAGCCTTATCCGAGACCCAGAGACCTATGAAAAGTTTGATGAAGTTATTCTGACCCATACCTGTCGTGAGGTTGCTGAATTGACGTATGGCCAAAAATTGGTCTCGGCTGTCAGGGATGATCCGTTAGTTGGCGAGGTTGCGCAGGGTTTGAAGCTTTATTGCACAACCACTCGAGAGGATTACCCGTTCAGAGGTCGGATTACTGATTTGATTTCCTCTGGTAAGGTCTTTGATGATCTCGGAGTACCCCGTATTTCACCCAAAACAGATCGAGGAATGATCTGTGGATCCATGGAGATGCTACGCGACACTAAAGCCTTGTTGGAAGGGTTTGGGCTGGTTGAAGGGTCAAACAGCTGTCCAAACACATTCGTTGTTGAACGCGCATTCGTTGATTAGGAGAACCACTGTGCTTTCATGGGTAATATTTGCATAACATTANNTAGAAGCTTATTTCGCAAGGGTAGGTTTTGGTAAGAGCAAGATATTAAAACGAAAGGTGGCCTATACTTAANCTTGCATGTCNCCGAATGCCGCCATATTTAGTTAATAAATTATTGATTTTACGGAAGTAGTGANGTCACTACATAGCCTCAGATAAGGACGANTAATAAACGAGTTTAGGCAGCTTTTAGTTTTTCTTAANTTCNANTACTTCAACATAGCTTGATCCNAAACTCCATCTTTTTTTACTAACAGCTANGGATNNCTTATGACTGATCACTCGTTTGAATTTACGCGCGCCATCACCCGCCGNCCTGCTCGCAGTGTTNTTGATGGCCTGCGTGCTGAAGATCANGGAACGCCAGATTTTGNTCAGATGTCAAAAGATCANGCNCATTATGTNGCNACTTTGCGTGAAACAGGCGCAGAAATTNTTGAACTTCCTGCACTAGATGAATTTCCCGATGCAGTGTTTGTNGAAGATGATGCTCTTTGTCTCCAAAATTGTGCGATCCTAATGCGTCCGGGTGCAGTGTCCCGCATGGGCGAGGTTGCGATGATNNCACCTACGATTCGTGCGCAATACGNTGACGTCTCTGAAATAACTGGTCNGGGATTTATCGAGGGAGGTGATATTCTGACAACCTCCCGCGAAATTCTGATTGGCAAATCGGCCAGAACAGATTCTGCAGGCGTAGAGGAATTGAGGGCGATTGTTGAACCGCGTGGATACGTNATCCGCGAAGTTCAAACGCCACCAGATGTGCTGCATTTCAAGACTGATTGTTCTTTACTTGATGGTAACACGATCCTGTCCACCAANCGACTGGATGCCTCTGGGTGTTTTGAAGGGTACCGTGTGTTACACACCGCAGATGGTGAAGAAGCTGCGGCAAATGCCATTAGGTTTAACCAATTTGTNATCATGGCTGCCAACTTCCCNAAAACGGCCCAAATGTTGCGCAAAAATGGGTATGAAGTCCGTGAGATCAACAATACGGAATGTGCGAAAATTGATGGTGGGATGTCCTGCCTAAGCTTGCGGTTTTAAGTCACGCTTATGCCGATAATTTTGGGTCNGACCACCGTGTGCTGACTGCCCAGACTTTTCTGGTANTGTTTCNATAATTTCATGAAATTTCCTAGTTTCTACCTTTTTTANGAAGCTATTNGCACAAGTGGATTAGGGCTNTCCAAAAGGAGCCTTAATAAAGCTGTTCTTGTTTTATTTTTTNTGGATTTTTTTCTTACTAGNCATTCTCTGGTAAATAATTTTTAAAATAAAACCNACAAGCATAAGGCAAATGAGGCTAGGAACCACGTAAAGAAATATNATATTTGNNACTTCTAACATNNCATTATTATAGCACNTCTCTGGATAGTGAAAAGACCTTTCAAACTTCCTGCTGACCGAGACGNCTAACTAACTTAATTATGAATGTTAGCNGTTATTCAGCGNAGNTCTAAGGAGNCNTTACCTGTCGNNTATCTCAATGGGTAAGTTCAAAACGGGNGTTCTTTTTTATAAAANACGATTGGTTTTGNTAATAATATATGGCATGGAACATTAANTGNAGNTAGAGTTTTACAATAAAAGGATTTTTCAAAACCATGNTAACTCAAATCGCTGCTGGTATTTTTGGGTCCGCTATNGCATTNGCCCTNTTTTTATTAATACTTAAACTCGTNAGAGATACCCTGCANACAAAGAAAAATCAAAAAAAACCTAAAGATTAAACTTNTACAATTNNTNNAAATACTGATTTTTAGTTCGGCCATCTGANANNAAAAATAGGATNGCANATGANANCAGCACAACNGCGCACCGCTGATTTGGTATCGCGGTATCTNGTNCTGACAAAAGAGATNATGCCCCATCTTGCACGAACGTCACANCCANATTGGCCAGTNNGCAATGATCACTGNTTTCAACGCATTGTGCTCGATACTCTTTGTGGNGGTGTCTGGTACGATTGGCTGCCTCGGCCNGCNTATAAAAACCTGACCCACGACCTAGCTGCAAAAGCGGTCGACTTGTGTAANAAAATAATTTNAGGTGATATTGATTTAGTAGTNTTGAATNNCCAATCGTTGAAATGGCGTGGTAAGCGNTAGCNGTNATCTATATTCTGGTCGNNAAGATCAGTGNTGAAAACGCATTATTAAGCAGTTTTAGTTANGGACAGAAGGTAGTTAAATTGCAGGATTACACAGGCCCCGTATATTCCCCGCGNGCNGGATAATTATTTGAAATTATGAAATCAAGCGCACCGATAAGATCTGAAAAATGTGGCCGTACAAAGGGCATCGTTTGGACTGAGGCATAATAGAGCGTCTGATCGGGGGATACCATAAAAAGGCCTGGCTCGATGAAAAGCTTAGGCTCTTCTATGCCAACCGAAGTTTTTCCACGTGACGTGGAGATGTAAAGTCCCCAGTCCTTAGCCACTGACAAAGGCAGATCATAGCCAAAGCGCAAACTATCAGCATCGACCGTCTGGGCCATTTTCTTGGTTCTGTCTTTGTCATCTGAACTAATGGCGATGGTCCCAACGCCGCGTTTTGCAAAATCACCAACCAAAGCCTCAAATTCTTTTAAATATGTTGCGCAAAGGGGGCAATGCAGACCTCGGTAAAAGCAAATCACGGTTCCCTGTGGATTAGTTTCAGAAGCAAGATCAAATTGTTCCTGATTAAGTGTTGGGACGCTTAGCGTCGGTGTCTTTTGTCGTGGAACAAGCATGGGAAACCCCCTCCTTTAAATACTCTTTCTTTATAGACTACTTCGCTTGATAACAAAACCTAACCTCTTGCAGTACCAGCGCGCAAGCGTGCTGCGATATTGATTTAGCCTTTGGTTTGCTGGCATTCGTGGATTTGCGAAGGGTGATAGGTTACTCAATGTGCAGAAATTCCAAATCCAGTTTCTTAACTTCTGTCTGATTAAATAGCGCGGGCGGCCATGGCTCCTTCCGCAATCGCGATATGAACCTGACGAGGCGCGACGCAATCGCCGATAATACTATGNGGCAAGCCACGAGCCTCAACTGCGGACTGCAACGTGGTCTCAACGATGCCACCACGCCAATCCACTACGATGTCGACATCTTGAATATCCATTTCTTCACCTGTATGAACTGAACAAAGCGTTACTGTATTCCCAACAATAGTATGAATTTCCTGTGATGGGTGCATCACAACTTTTCCCTTAAGAAACCTTTTGTATATGGGTGCACGGACCGTTGGGGTGACCAATTCACCCAGGGCATATTCAGCAGTGACTAAGGTGATACGGTTCTGGTCCAGCAAGGCGTCGGCTGCAGACAAGGCAGCGCGTCCTCCACCTTCATCATTGATCAGGATATGCTGTCCTGTAGGCGCATCGCAAATGGCTTGCCATGGGTCAATGATAGGAATTGCATCAGGGCCAGTCGGTATTAAAAGTGATTTTGTGGGGATTGCACCTGTTGCCAAGATTAATACGTTTGTGTTCAGTCCGGCTACATCNTCTGGTTTAAGGCGCTGGCCTGTACGAACATGAACTTGGAGCTGGGTTAATTGGGTTTTATACCAGTTCAGAGTTTTGCGAAACTCTCGGGTCATTGGAGCCTGAGACCATGTGGCTAACTGGCCACCAATGTCGTTTGAAGCTTCAAAAAGAGTTACTCTGTGACCACGTTCAGCNGCCACNCGCGCGGCTTCAAGACCCGCAGGGCCACCACCAATAACGGTAACATCCTTTGGTGCATCAGTTGGCGATAGATTGCCCCATGCAGCATCGCGTCCAGTCATTGGGTTGTGGATGCAACGGATTGGTTTTGAGGCCATAGCTTGCGCAATACAAAGATTGGCGCCAACGCAAGGCCGGATGTCCTGTGGACGACCTTCGATTAGTTTTCTGACAAGATCAGGGTCGGATATTTGTGCCCGGGTCATGCCGACCATGTCAGCNTCACCTCGTTCGATGATCGTATTGGCCATTGCTGGATCGGTAATACGTCCTGCGGTAAAGACTGGTATGGCAACTTGGGATTTAATGCCAGCGGCTAATGGGACGAAAAGACCATGAGGGGCAGGGGTAGGTGGCCAATGCTCCATGCGTCCCGAACGTTCATAATTTGTACCAACGATAATATTTAGATAATCGACTAACCCAGTCTGNGCTAGTAGTTTGGCAATNTCCTGAAGGTCAGATTGTGTCAACCCACCTNCGACTTTTTCATCTCCAGGNAGACGCACNCCNAGAATTCGATCTCGCCCAATGCCNGCACGTACAGCATTTATTGTTTGGAGCAAGAAACGCATACGATTTTCTAAAGAGCCACCGTACTCGTCGGTGCGTGTATTTGAATAGGGTGANAGGAACGCGGCTGGNAGATAGCCAAAAGCAGAAAGCANCTCAACTCCGTCAAGGTTACCTCTGCGTACTCGAACTGCAGCACTTTCATGTGCCTCAACGATTTCACTAATTTCAGCAATGGTCATCTGTTTCGGTGTCTCACGTGAAATGCGGGACATGATTGGGGACGGAGCAATAAGTGGACGACCTGCGTCAGTGTCTGTAACAGTGGCTCCTGCATGNCCGAGTTGGATCAGAAAGCGTCCGTCATTACTATGAACAGCATCAGCCAGCCTTTGATAACCGTTGATGCAACTATCACCACTGGCATTTAAGCCGCGTCCTGCGCCAACTGCCCCAGAACGATGAACGGCAGTAGAGCCACTGATCTGAAGTGCTGCACCACCGCCTGCCTTGGCACGCTGATAAGCGATGTAGTCATCATTGACGTGACCNCCAGCCTCAAGCCCGGGTACATGNCCAGTAACCAACACCCTATTGCGAAGAGTGAAAGGGCCAATATCGACTGGTGAAAGCAGGTGTTTATATTGTTCGTTCATCGCGGTCTCTTGTTAGTCGCAATAAACATTGTCCTGCGACTTGAAAATGTAAAGGGAAAGGTAAAATCAATTACTTATTGGATAACAACATAGTTCTCCGTTGTTTGGGAAACAATTCAACGNGGAATGNTTATGGNAGATGAAGTGATGAAAGATGCCANTTAGCTTATGTGAAATGTCCTGCACTNATATGTTCTNTGATAGGCTCTCTAANNATGCAGAACTGAATGTCATCTTTATCAAANGATTGTGATTGAGAAACCTATGAGGGGATGCTNAGTCTTACAGAGGTGGTGGTGGGTTAAGTCCCTGGTTTGGTCAAGATGATATCCAAAAGACCTTGGAGCTCATCAGCGTCCAACTGATCAAATTTAGCGCACAGGGTCTCGATACGCCCAGCAATTTCAGTACCNAGAATTGGATCTGCGAAGNTATGATATTTGTCTGATATTTCCTTGTCGCTGAGTGGTAGGTCGTTGTCACCGCGTGGAGTACGTGGAGCGGCTTCATGTCTTGTGCCATCCCTCAGCAAGATTGAGACTTGAGCCCAGCGTTTGCCATCGCTAATCTGTGTTAAATGGGGATCATCAATCAGAGTTGTAGCATTGCTGATACGCAAAATTTCAGGGTTTCTCATGGCTGATACATCCAGCTCTGATAACCCCAATTGGCCACGCACAATCATGCAAGCCACGGGGAAAGCAATGGAATAGGCAAATTCATCGGCACTTACGGGAGAGTGACCTGCAAGGCGGGTGGCATTGTGGAACGTTTTAATCTCTACTGATGCAATGTCATGATGTGATAATGCGTGTTGAGCCATCAGCTCCTCTGCGGCATCAATACTCGGATGAGCCCAGCGGCAACAAGGGTAGGGCTTGTAATGGGTGTCAGTTACCATCTTCCAGCCTTCTCCCAAGCCCAGCCAATGTGGACCTTGGCAGGTTAAAGCGGGTGCTCCAGTAAAGCCGGCCTTAGCGAGAATCCCGGCGGTGACACCTGTGGGCGCCCCCCAACCAACACCGTCACGTACCATGGTTGGATGATCGATGCATCGCAACATTTGGCTGCGTGGCCCGTGATATTCACCGATTCCAGCCGCTTCATGGATTTGAACCGCATTACAGCCCAATAACCGCGCAGTCATAGCGCCCACACCCACAGCTGTCCAGGCGCCAGATGTATGGTACTCGGCGCAGGAGGCGTGCAGTGTGAGCCCGGCGCGGTACGAAATTTCATAGGCCAATGCCAAATAAGTGGCCAAGTCTTGCCCCGTCAATCCCCGCCCATCAGCTAAGGCAAAAATACTAGGAAAAATTGCAGATCCTGCGTGGCCTTTGCAAGGTGAGGTTCCGTCATGAGCATCGATGCTGTCAATGGTCATAGCCCCGGACATTGCAGCCCCAGCTTCACTGGCGATGTTGCCATCAAAAAGGCAGCGTGCTGATGACGCAGCGGTGGCGCCAAATAATGATTGAGCCGTTTTGGTACCGATTTTAGCCATGTCACTTTGTGACCCAATGGCTGCAACTCCCAAAGTGTCAAGCAATGAGCGGCGCAAAATCCAAAGCACACTTTCGGGTAAAGCTCTGTACGTGAGACCGGCGGCAAAGTCTTTCATTAACATAGGGGCATCTCCAAAGTTGTTACCTGTCTTGAAAAACTTTTTCATTAAATTAGCCAGTACTTTGTTTCTAATATAGCAAATTCTGTTTCAGAAAACGACTGATGTGGTCGTATTTGAACCTGAATAATTGTATAAATTGATAGATCCATCTTGAATGATCCCAACAAATGTATCTGTTGATATAAGCCCAAGACGAGCTTACGCTATGATCTTGATGCTTATTGGCTCCATCATTATTAGCTTTGGTGGATTAGCTATTCGAAACATAGAGATGGCTGATAACTGGCAAATCAACTTTTACAGGTCGATTTCATTTGGGCTAGCAATATTGATAGTTTTGCTTTTCCGATATGGAAAAAGAGGGCATCAGAAACTTACAGGTATTGGGTTACAGGGTGTTTTAGCTGCCGTATTGCTTGGCGGTGCTAGTATTTCCTTTTTGCTAGCAATAACAAATACGACTGTTGCGGCTACGACCTTTACTCTTAGTTCGATACCGTTCTTAACGGCCATTATGGCTTGGCTCTTTCTTGGTGAGCGTATTGGTAAATCTACTGTTATCACAATGGTGATAGCAGGAGTTGGGATCTCTCTTATGTTTGTTCAAGGCTTAGGGTCTGGAACATTTTATGGTAATTTTATGGCATTTCTATGTGCCCTTGGGTTTTCTTATTATACTATAATAATTCGTCGAAATCGCGGTTTGGAGATGCTCCCAACTCTGATCTTATCTAATTTAATAATAATGCTTATAGCCCTAATTTTTACTTGGGACGATTTACTTATTTCTTGGAATGATTTGCTCCTTTGTTTTGTTCTTGGAGGACTTTTATCTGCCACAGTCAACACACTTTTTATCATTGCTGCGAAGCATCTATTTGCAGCAGAATTGACACTTTTTATGCTCTTGGAATTTACGCTAGGCCCTATATGGGTTTGGATTTTTGTAAATGAGGTACCCACAGGATGGACCTTAATTGGGGGAAGTATCGTGATATTGGCGGTGCTTTTGAAATCAGCATCTGAGCTTCGCAAAGTTAAAATTTAACTTTCCTTTACTTAATCTAGCCCAGAAGCACCCACTTTGGAATTTTAAAGTTCGTCCCAATTTTGTACTTCACCACGCAGCACTTGATCTTCTAATATTGTTTCTTGATGAGAAATCGATTGGAGCAAATTTAATATATCTTCTGTCATTTCTTGTGGTACGCAAACCACACCACTCTCATCGGCAACTATGATATCCCCTGGGGCAATTTTTGCTTCGCCAATTACTATCGTTTCGTTTATCGAGCCGAAAGTAAATTCGTTCCGACTTCGTCGAGGGCATACTCCAGTTGCCCAGACTGGGTAGCCACATTCGCGGATTTCCTCAACATCACGACAGGTGCCCCACATTATTGTCCCACAGACACCACGTTTTTGAGCAAGTTTAGACGCAAGCCCTCCCCAAGCAGAAGCAGTTTTAGTTCCACCAAGATCCATAATGACTACTTGACCAGACGACATTGTTTTCAGAACTTGCTCTAGTGGTTTTCCAACCCCTCCACCAAATCTCCACGCATCTGGATCAGCTGATTTTTCAGTAAATCGAACGGGCATAGCTCGACCAACTATTCTACCCTGGCCATAACGTTGAGCGCTTACTCCAGCTATTACTCCATTGATGCCTTTTTCGTCTAAAGCATCAGATATAGCGGCTGTTGGATATTCTGAAAACTGAGCCTCTACCGATAGAGTTTCCATCCTTTTTTCCTTTTTTATGTGAAGCTTTCAAATGATATTTGATGTTTCTTTATAAAATCCCAGTCGTAAGTGACGCCCATTCCTGGTCCGGTAGGAACCGAAACATTACCATCCTTATCGATGCAATCCAAACCATCTCTATAATCATCGGCATAAATATCCATACACCTACCAATTTGCTGAGTTTTTGGATGAACTAAAGACATTTCATAAAAGTTACTGTTTCTTACTGCGGACATTAATTGGCGGTGTGCTGGATGAGGACCGTGTATTTCTACATCAAGACCAAATCCCTCAGACGCGTGCGCAATCTTAAATGCTCCAGTTATGCCACCGTCATACTCTGCATCAGCGCGAACAAAATCTGTTCCCTCAGCGACAATAAAATTTACATGCTCTTCCAGACCTCTTACATGTTCCGTCTGTAGCAGAGGTGTTTTAAGTCTTTGCCGTAACATTCTATGGGCTGTTGTTGATACACCTGAGTCTCTATAAGCATCCTCCAACCACAAATACTGAGCTTCATCACAAGCTTGTCCGACCGCGAGAACTTCAGTGAACGTTCTTAGTTTGCAAGCTGGATCAATCATTAATGGAAAACCGTCACCAACGGCTTGTCTAACTTTGAGAATAGTACTGACTAATTCATTTATCGAGTAGTCTTCCCAAATATGAATTTTATAACCTTTGTACCCCATTTCTTTGCATTGAGTCGCAAAGTCTGCGAACGCTTCAGGGCTATCAAGGCCTCCGGCTCTGTCGCCGGACATTGTAGAAGCATATGTAGGAAGAGTTTTTCTGTAACCGCCGAGTAACTCGCTTACCGAACATCCATAAAGTTTTCCGGCAAGATCCCAAAGAGGAATGTCTATCATTCCCATACCCATTTTATCAAATTTTCGTAAACACCTTTTAGCATCGTTATAAATGAGTTCGCGCTCCAGAGGGTTTTTCCCGACAACATGGTCTACAAACTTTTTAAGTTGCGAAAAACCTACAGCATCTCCACCAACAAACTCGCCAGTAATTCCATGATTAGTATTAATTTGAACACTAAATGCTTTAACGGTTTTTTTTCCTCCAGGTTCGTAAATCAAACTAAACCCGCTTGGGTCTAAACCCAAGTCTGGCAGACTAAAAGCGCTCAAACCAACGTCAACAGATGTGATCTTAATATTTGACATTTTTATTACAAAATCTCCTAATAGAGTGGATATAAATCTGCATGTAACATGTAGATAGTCAACAGTTAAAGAAACCCATGTGGTTTCTTTCTAATATTGTTAAAAATTTTCTTTTAGAGTTCTCATTTATCAATCTTTGACGTTTATATTATTTGTTTAGTAATAAATAGTTGACTCTATGTACGATTTAAAATCTTATTAATCTACATGTAATATGTAGATTATATGATCTAATTTTGAGTTGTTATTTAATGGGGGGAAACATGTTTCTTAAAAATATAACATCAAAAGCTCTTGTGAGCGCTATAGTTTTGGGGCAGGCAGGAATAGCTTGTGCTGACAGTATAAAAGTATCTGGTTGGCACCAACTTTTTGATTTTTCTAAGCCTGCAATACTGATGGCGGAGAAAAAATATGAAGAAAAAAATGCTGGTACAGATCTAATAATGGTCGATACTGCTTTTGGGCAAGCTTTGCAGCAAGCAACTGTATCGACGATAGCGGGTAATCCATCTGACGTTATACAACTTGTTGCTGGTTGGGTGCCTGCGATGGCTGAAATTGGTGGCTTGCAACCATTAGATAACTTACTGACGCAAGATGAGATAAATTCTATTCCCAAAACGTCTCGGGACGCACTTTCTTGGGAAGGTAATTTGGTTGCGGTTCCGTGGAACCCAGGACCAATTTTAATGCATTACAATAGAAATTTGATGAAAGAAGCAGGTCTCGACCCTGACAATCCACCAAAGACTTGGCCGGAGTTAAAAGAGGCCGTGATGGCAATTTGTAAATTGCCTGAGCGCAACGGTGGGTCAGTTTATGGGGTCGCTCTTCGTACATCCCAAAATCCAAACTCAGCACAATGGAGTATCCCAATAGTTTACGGGCATGGTGGTGACGTACAGGTTGATAATGTTCCTGGGGTGAACAACAAAAGTGTGAGCAGTGCGCTAGACTGGATTGCTGATGTTGTAAATTCAAATTGTAGCCCAGTCGGATTTGGGTTTGCTGAAACGCGAACGCTATTTGCTCAAGAGCGTGCTGGTTTCATTTTTGAAGGACCTTGGGGACGTGGCTTGGTTAAAAATATGTCGGATGGGAAACTAACAGTGGAACCAGATGGAGATGTTTGGGTTTCACAGATGCCGGCTGCACCGGATGGAAATGTTAGAACGATTGGAAATCCAATCGTTGCAACAGTATCTTCAAAGACAAAAAATCCTGAACTTGCTGTGGATTTCATCAGAACTGTTCTTTTTGATAAGGACATAACAGATGAATTTTTTACATCGTCCGGGTTACTTCCTTCTAGTAGTATGGATATCCTTGGCTCTGGAATAGTTGGCGCCGATGCATATGCTCAGTTATTTGTTGACGCATTACCCTTTACTTATGACACTCCAATAAAAAGTTCTAAGTTTAATATGATAATGGGAGAGCTAGCTATTGGGATGCAGGAAGTAATTAGCGGTGCAAATGCAGACGAAGTACTGGTTGAAGTTCAAGCAAAGATTGAATCGAAATTAAAAAGATAGTTCAAATTATCTTTTAGCTGTAAACAAAAATGACATCCGCCATAAAGGCGGATGTCTCGATTAATAGTGTGTTGAAAAAAGATATGAGGAATTAATTGTCCTACGTAAAATTAAGTAATATCAGTAAAGCTTTTGACCGGGTTGAGGTCTTAAAAGATATTAACTTAGAAATAAAAAAAGATGAGTTTTGCGTTCTGGTGGGTCCTTCTGGTTGTGGGAAATCCACCTTACTGAGGATTATTGCTGGGTTAGAAAGTACCTCATCTGGATCACTAAGCATTAATAATAATGACGTTACCGAATTGCGCCCGCGAGATAGAAATATTGCGATGGTGTTTCAAAATTATGCGCTTTATCCACACCTAACTGTGAGGAGTAATATGGAGTTTGGTTTGAAACTGGATAAAACTCCTAAAGAGCAGATAAACCGGCTAGTAAATGAAGCCGCAGAAATTTTGAAGCTAGAGCCCTACCTAAGCCGCTATCCAAAGCAGCTTTCGGGAGGACAGCGCCAAAGGGTGGCAATGGGTCGTGCAATTGTTAGGAACCCATCGTTATTTTTATTTGATGAGCCTTTGTCAAATCTTGATGCAAAACTTCGGACCAAAATGAGGACGGAAATAAAGAGCCTGCACTTTCGCCTGAAAAGTACCACCATTTACGTTACACACGACCAGATAGAAGCTATGACAATGGCCGATAAAATTGTTGTCATGAACGAAGGAAAAATAATTCAAGTTGGGACTCCGCTTGAATTGTTTGACAATCCAAAAAACTTATTTGTGGCTTCGTTTTTGGGGTCCCCAGAAATAAATCTATTTCGAGGTATCGTTCAAATAGTGAATAAAAATTACGTTTTAAAACTAAACGAAACTTCAAGCTTAGATTTGCCAAAAAACCTTAAGCTTCAGGAAGACCAGGACATAATAATAGGTGTTCGACCACAAGCTTTGAACATTTCATCAAAAACCACACAGCTGCAATCACAGATAAGTATTATTGAAAACACTGGCACCAGCACGTTTGTGTTTTCAAAAATTGGTTCCAAAGATTATTGTTCGGAGGTGGATAGAAATCTTAACGTTCAAGTTGGAGATGTTATTTCTTTATCTGCCGAACCAAAAAAGATGATGATTTTTGATCCAAGAACGGGCGAAAGATTAAAAAATGAAGAGTGATCGATTTAGATGTATTCGATAAAAAATAACAAAGTTTTATTGCTAGCTCTATGTCTTCCCGCAACTCTAATTGTGGCAGTTTTTATTATTTATCCAATAGCTAATGGCGTCTATATGAGTTTCACAGATGCCTCGCCACTGCGCCCTAATTCAAAATTCGTTGGACTTGAAAATTATAGGTATTTGTTCAAGGACGATGTTTACTGGCAGGTCTTGGGAAACACTCTGCTCATAATTGGTCTTGCCACCATTTTAGCGATGGTAATATCAATTGGCCTCGCATTGTTGCTGAACAATGCCATTCGGTTTTCAGGTTTGTATAGATCCCTAATCTTTCAAACTTGGGTTGTTCCGTGGATAGTAATAGCAATACTTTGGGGGTGGATTTTCAACACTGATTACGGCTTGGTAAATGGAACTTTAGCCCAATACGGTCTTATTGAAAAACAAATAGACTGGCTGTTTACAGGACGGTATGCCCAGTGGGCGATAATTTTGTGTTTTGCTTGGAGATCCATTCCTTTTTTGATGGTGATAATGTTAGCAGCACTTCAGGGCGTATCCAGTGAAGTGCTGGATGCTGCGGAAGTTGATGGAGCAAGATATTGGCAAAAAACATTTAAAGTTACGCTACCTCTAATACAGAATATTTCGTTAGCAGCAGCCTTAATGCAAGGTGTACGTATGTTTCAGGAGATGACACTTCCTTTTGTTCTAACGGAGGGTGGGCCAATGAATTCTACCATGGTTTTAAGTATGTATTCTTATAATCTGGCATTCGACTCTTGGGACTTTGCATTGGCAGCAACAGTCGGCAGTTTGTGGCTGGTGATGTTAGTACTATT
Organism: Planktomarina sp.; assembly: GCA_002698165.1. Taxonomy (GTDB): domain Bacteria; phylum Pseudomonadota; class Alphaproteobacteria; order Rhodobacterales; family Rhodobacteraceae; genus Planktomarina. The sequence continues at coordinate 16,847 of NZVF01000081.1, forward strand.
TGGTGCTTTCTATCTAAAAACTGTCGTTCGAGAAATGTAGAAAGAATTCTATGTAATGGCATTTACTTTTTCAAAATTTGTTAGAAAATACCTCATTCCATATGGCCTCCAAGCATCAGCTTTTTTGTCAACATTAATTTTAATATCTCCAATTATTTGGATGGTATCGACTTCTCTCAAGAAGGAGTCCGCAGTTTTTGATCGTCCCCCTGTTTGGATACCATCGGAAATATCCTTTGACAGTTATTTTCGGATAATGAATGGCTTTGTGGCAAACATATTATACAACAGTATTCTCGTTGCTTTGTTCGCAGCCATTATAGCAACGGTTGTTGGGGCTTTGACAGCATACGCTTTGTCACGTTTTGCAATTCCAGGAAAATCCACAATAATGTTATTTTTTCTGAGCTCTTTAGCATTTCCGATCCCATTACTGATGATGTCTATGTATATCCTTCTAATGAAACTTGGATTACTTGATACCTACTTATCTATGATTATAGGCCATTCAGTGATCACATTACCCATTACAGTTTGGCTCATGAAAAACTTCATTGATCAAATTCCAAAGGAAATCGAGGAAGCAGCTTATGTCGAGGGGGCTAGTTTCTTTCGGATAATATTTTTTATAGTGTTTCCATTATCAATGCCGGCATTGACTGCCTCTGCCCTTTTTGTATTTGTGACATCCTGGAATGAACTATTTTTTGGCCTTTCTTTTATATCTTCTCCAGATTTGCGGACCGTTCCAGTTGGAATTAGTCAATCTTTTCTTCAAGAATTTAAAACAGACTGGACAGGAATGATGTCTTTGGCGGTGATAGTAACAATACCAATAGGTGTTATATTTGTATTTTTACAAAAATCATTTTTACGTGGGATGATCGCTGGCTCGGTCAAAGGTTAGTAGTGGACATACGTTTTTCTTGAGTAAGAAATCGAAGTGATGATATTACAGATAAAACATTTAGACCTACCTGCTTGCAACCATGGTGAAGGGTTGATTTGGGTAGAAAAATCAAAGATGCTTGTTTGGGTTGATGTTTTTGAAAAACCTAAGATAAGAATCTTCGACTTTGAGCATAATCTGCATAAAACTATACTTGTTCCTGGGCCAATAACAAGCGTAGCTCCCCATTTAGAGGGCGGTTTTGTAGCAAGTATGAATGGTGGTTTTTATTTACTGCTTGAAAATAATGACCCAAAATATCTAGCTTCTCCAGAGGGCATGCACCCTAATGAGCTTCTTAATGATGGCCGTTGTGACTCCCGTGGTCGGTATCTTTGTGGATCAATGGATTTGGGAATGAAAGAAGAAATAGGAAAAATTTATCAATTAGATCGGGATGGTAGAATAAAAATTCTGGATGAAAATTTCATTGTGGGAAATGGGATCGCTTTCTCGCCAAAGGAAGATGTTTTGTATATATCGGACAGTCGAAAAGATGTGATATGGAAGTATGATTACAATATAGAAGATGGGACGATTTCTAATAAAAGGATATTTTTTTCGACTTCGCAATTACTTGGGCGTCCCGACGGTGCCGCGATAGACTTCAACGGTAACTATTGGTCATGTCTTTTCGAGGGAGGTTCGATTATTTGCGTTGATAGCAAGACAGGTCAACTTCTTAAAACAATACCTCTACCCGTAAAATATCCTACAATGTGTGCATTTGGAGGACATCAGTTAGATTGCCTTTATGTTACCACATCAAAGAAACTTCTTAATGAATCCGAACTTATAAAGCAGCCATTGGCTGGCAAAATTTTAGAAATTAGTAATCTTGGAGTTGCTGGATTTAGCTCGGCGAGGTACGCAGCGTAATTATTGTTTTTGGATTTTAGACTGCTGCACAAATTGGTGGACAAGAGAGAATAATTGTATGACAAATTTGCTTAATATATCAAAGAAAAATACTTTGAGAATTAGTGATAGTGTATATGACACTATAAAATCCGCTATTATAACGCATGACCTGCCACCTGGGTACCATCTTAGTGTGCCCTCACTTGCAAAGAAAATGGGAGTTAGTCGAAGCCCCATTCGTGAATCTGTGCAGAAGTTGATTTCAGAAGGACTTGCCTATGAAAAGCCGAGGCAAGGTGCGTATGTAAGTAAATTTGAGACAAAAGACCTTTTGCCTGCGTTCCAGGTTAGGCTCGTGCTCGATGGCCTTGCAGCCAAGTTGTCAGCAGTCCATGTGACTAAAAAACTTATTTCTAAGCTTGAAAAAATAATGTTAGCGCACCGAAATGCTATAGATAATAGGGATCCTGATAAATATACGAACGCGGACATTCAGTTTCATACTGCTTTGCTTGACAATTCCAACAACCCTTTGCTCAAAGAGATGGCTAAGTCAGTTTATTATCAAATATATGCCGCAATGAAAACTCGCGCAGCGCCCTTGGGGCCTGAAGTCACTTATCAAGATCATATGTTGATTTTTAATGCTGTTGTAAATGCCAGAGAGGTGGAGGCAGAAATTGCTGCCCGCGATCATGTTGAACATATAATCGCGCGGGTTTTAGAGATTTCGGAAGAAGATACATAAAAGGTTTCTGCATTTTTTAATACAGTTTAAAAATTTGGTTTTTGTTAGGATAGCCATTTATGGATTCTTTAAATAGCAGAAAAAAACTGAAACTCGGCATAGCTAATCGAGGTGTTGTGCACCATGACACTGAGCCTCATGTCTCTTTAGAGAAGTGGTTCAAGACCGTTTCAGAGACTAATACCTTCGACTATGTAGACAAAACGCCTAGCGAAAATGAGATCGATCTTTATTTAAAATATAGTGACAAGTACGAATTGCCAATTTTATGTGGTGGTTGGTTTTATACTATTGGTAATGATGAAAACCTTCTTTTTAAACATCTAGAAAATGCCAGGCTGTTAGGGTCTCAATGTCATAACGTTCAAATTAAATCAAAACATGCAGAAGGTTATGATGTTACCAATGACCAAATAATTGAAATTTATATGAAGGCTTCCGAATATGGTGATCGAGTGGGTTGTAAGCCTTGTTTCGAGCTACACATAAATATGTGGTCAGAAGATTTTCTACGAATTTTTGATGTTGCAGAAGAAATTGAACGAAAAGGCGTTTCATTTAGAATGACCCTTGATCACTCCCATATAATTTTCAAGATAGATAACGATTTTGAAATGGACAAATTCAATTTGTCTGAGAGGTTGAAGCAAAAAAAATTGATCCTGGATCCCTATAAGAAAGGACATGTCGCCGAGAAATTAATTAATAAGAATTACGTAAATCTGTTACATGCGAGAAGTGTTATACCAAATAACCCAAAAAACATTACTGCGACCCATCCAGACGGAAGTGTAGGGAGAGGTGTCCAATATCCGTTTATAAAACCTTTAAAGGATCAATTCCATTCTCCATGGGATGAAGAAAAGTTAGAGCCATGGAAGGAGATTGTTCGTCAAGTATTAGACTATCATTATCGAAACAAAATTTCCCCTCTGGAGTTAATATCAACAGAATTTATTCCAGCCATAGATTATGGCGCTGGAAACACTTATTCTTTGCTCGACAGTTCAGTTGCCTGCGCACATTGGATAAGAGAAGAAATTGCGCTTCGTGAAAAAAAATTCATTTGATATTTAAAAATATTATTTGAGGATATTTGAATATAATAAGAGAATTGCATAAAATTTATTTACATGTAACATGTAAATTCTTGTTAAAACATTTATATGTTTAAATATTATAGCTTGGGAGGGAGACATTAGTTGTCGGATTTACGAATTACATCAATCGATGCCAAGATATGTGAATTTGAAATTCCTGATTTCGGTACTGATAAGAACGGTACGAGTCTGATTTACACGCCGGGTAATAAAAAGAAAGTAAAGTCTTGTGCAATTCAAATTCATACTAATGAAGGTATTACTGGTGAATTTGTTGGAGGTGAACCAGTAGCTTTTGCTCAATTATGTATGTTCGCAAATGATATGATTGGTAAAGATCCCACTCAGAGAGAACTAATTTATAATAATGCTAAAAGGTGTCTACGAAAATTTGATCGAATGGGACTTGGTTTGGCTGATATACCACTGTGGGATCTAGCTGGAAAACTTTATCAAGCGCCAATATATCAAATGTTAGGGGGTTGGAGAAAAAAACTTCCTGCATACGCGTCAACGCTTTCAGGCGATCGATGTGGTGGCTTGGATTCTCCTGAGGCTTTTGCGGATTTTGCCCTTCAATGTAAAGATATGGGATATACTGGTTACAAGTTGCACATTTGGGATGACTACTCATTGCAGGAACTTCGTGAGACTATAAGTAGCGTTCGAACTGCTGTTGGTGATGAAATGCACTTGATGATCGATCCAGCTTGTAAATTGCGTACATTTTCTGATGCATTAGAAATTGGATGGGCCTGTGATGATGCAAAGTTTCTGTGGCTTGAGGATCCCTACCTAGACAATGGTACAGCAACTACCTCTCACAAAATGCTTAGGAGTAGGCTTAAGACCCCATTATTACAGACCGAACATATTCGAGGCTTGGAAGAGCATGTAAATTTTGTAGTTGCAGAAGGGACAGATTTTTTACGAGCTGACGCGGAGTACGATGGTGGCATAACTGGTGCATTGAAAATCGCACATGCAGCAGAAGGTTTTGGTCTTGATTGTGAATTACATTGTGGTGGACCGGCACATCGACAATTAATGGCATCCTTAAGGAATTCAAATTTTTATGAAATTGGTTTAGTCCACCCTAAGACGTCAGAAATTGGCTGGAGCATGGGTGTTTATGCTTGCGATTATAGGGATGGACTGGACGTTGTTGATGAGAATGGAAATGTTAATGTCCCAGAAGGGCCAGGCTTAGGCGTAGTTTATGATTGGGACTTTATTAACCGTAATGTAATTCATACGGCTAAATTTGGATATTGATTAGTAAAATTTAGATCACGAGGAAAAATGATAACTAAGTATGCTACGTACCCAAGCTTAGATGGTCGCGTCGTTTTAATTACTGGCGGATCTGCAGGGATAGGTGCTGCAATGGTGGAAGCTTTTCATGCACAAGGTGGAAAAGTAGCTTTTTTAGATATTGACGAGAAAAAGGCAGAGATATTAAGGGATCGCTTAATACAGAAGAAACGTTTTGACCCCTATTTTTTGAAATGTGATGTCAGAGACATAGGCCAGCTCCAAAATTGTATAAAAAAAATTTCCAATGAAGTTGGTAACATTCATACTCTAGTCAACAACGCTGGAGGTACTGAAAGACTTTCTGCAAATAAGATTACCTTAGATAAGTGGGAAAACTTTCAATCACTAAATTTAAGGCATGTTCTATTTGCTAGCCAGGCTGTATTTCCAAATATGCAATTAATGGGTGAAGGGTCTATTATTAACTTTACCTCGCCAACATTCAGAAGAAGAACAGAAGGATGGGCCGGCTATGCAGCAGCCAAGTCAGGGATTGAAGGTTTATCCAGAATTTTAGCTCGCGAATATGGTGAATCTAACATTCGAGTAAATTCAATAATGCCTGGTTGGACAGCTACTGAACATCATAAAAAGTTCTTTCTTAACCCTGAAGTAGAAAAAGATCTTATGACTGTACAATGCCTTAAACAACTAGTTTTGCCAGAAGATATCGCAAGGATAGCTCTTTTTCTATCATCAGACGATAGTAAATTTATGACTGCTCAAGTATATAAAGGCGATGCTGGGTTGGTGTGACCCTTTTCAGTCATAGAAACTGCGAGCACCTCCAGATTTTTGCGTTTTAAAAATTGAACCCCCTACTTTTAATGGAGGAACTGGCATTCTTACTGGCCAATTCTCAATCCTTGGCTCTTTAGTCGGCCGGCCCGCTATAGTTCGAACGTGCAAATCTTCCCATAGTTCACCAGATCCAAGCTTTTGGATTGTTACAGCAGCACCACCTAATAACGGCCAGGCATCAGCTGCATTGCACTCATAAAATAGCATCAGCCGTGCACGGTCACTTCGATTTGGTGCAGAGCCATGCAATATTCTCCCATGGTGTATACTCATATCTCCAGCTTTACCGGTAATTGTTACAATTTTTTCTTTGTCAAAGTCAGGATCGTCAGGATCAATTGCTCCGCAAAATAACCCCTGATCGTTAGAGTGGTCCAAAGTAGGGCCTTTATGGGATTTTGGTATAACTTGTAGAGGACCATTTTCATGGGTTACGTCCTCAAGCATTAGTCCAACAGCTAAGACACTATCATTTGTCAAAGGATAGAATGCAACGTCTTGGTGCCATTCGACAGATGAACCTCCATCTGGTGCTTTTGTATTGAGTTTGCTTGTCTGCAGTTGAATGTTGTTGCCAAGTAAGCTTTTTAAAACAGACGTTATCTCTGATTGCTCTAATATATCCCAGAAATAAGGATCTAACTTGTGTGGCAACTTTATACGATTAAGGCGAGGTGAGTGTTCAGAATGCCCCTCATCCAAATCATAAATATGATTGCTTTCCGAAACCTTTCGTGAACCTTCGATTAACTCGTAGGTCATTGTTTGCAATTTAGATAACTGCTCTGGCGACACAACTTGTTTCGCTAAAACATATCCATCATCGTGGTATTGCTTGATTTCGTCTTTCGAAAGCATTTTTTTTCCTTTCTTATTTTAATTAAACAATATTTTATAAGTAATGGTATCGGTATCATATTTGTTGAAAAGGCCCAAAAAGTCAATATTAATTATAATACTTATCATTTTGTGGTAAGCTCAGGGGCGGAGGAAAATTATTATGCCACGAAGCTTAGATGAACGTTGGTCTACTATGAAGGAAGTTGCCAACTTAGCTGGCGTGTCAAAAATTACCGTATCGCGTGTTTTACGGTCACCGAAATTAGTAAGCCCAGGCACAAGAGAAAAAGTAGAGAAAGCAATTAACCAATTAGGTTACGTTCCAGAAGCAGCTGCTGGGGCTCTCTCTAGTGGTCAGAGTCAAATTGTAGCAGCAAATATTTCTACTTTGTCAGGATCAATCTTTTTGCCTACAATCAATAGATTGTCTAGCGTTTTGTCTCAGCATGGCATTCAATTAATCTTATCAAATTCGGAATATTCAGAAGAAACAGAATTTCGACAGTTGTCAGCATTAATCGCTCAAAGGCCACTTGGACTAGTATTGAGTAATGCATTTAATAGCCCCAAAAGGCGCTCAATGCTATCGCGAATAGGGTGTAAAGTCATTGAGATTTGGGACCTACCAGACCAACCAATTGATTATGCAGTTGGTTTTTCAAATTTTGATGCTGGCTACTCTATGACCCAATTTCTATTCGATCAATGTGCTTATAAAAAAATTGCCTTTTTGGGAACAAAACAAGGCTTTGATCGGAGGAGTGAAATGCGGTTTCAGGGATATAAAAACTTTCAAATAAAATATAAAAACCAAATTAGGGCAGTTGATTTAAATGCGTCGGGGAAAGGGAGCATTTATGATGGAACTATTGGCCTAAATCAGATTTTAGAGAAATGGCCTGATATAGATGCAATCTTCTGTTCTGGAGATGTTTTGGCAATTGGAGCAGTATGTGAGGCCAAGCGCAAAGGTTTGCGTGTGCCACAAGATATCGCAATTTCTGGATTTGGAGATATTGAATTTTCGAATGGTTATGGAATTGATTTAACGACCATTAAAGTTAGGGGTGAGGAAATTGGCGCCCATGTCGCTAGTATAATCATTGGAGATCGTGAAGAAGACTTTATTGAAAATAAAGCTATCGATGTGGGGTACGATATTGTTCGAAGGTCTACCGCATAGATTACCTTATTTGGTTACTTATTAAATTTAATTAAGTCTGCTGCTTTTTCGGCTATCATTACGGTTGCTGCGTTTGTATTTCCAGAAATGATTTGGGGCATGATCGAAGCATCTGCAACTCGCAACCCATTAATGCCTTTTACTTTTAGATTTTGGTCTACGACGGCTGTTTCTTCAAGGCCCATTCTACAAGTACCAACTGGGTGATATAAACTTGTGGAGTTTTTTCTTATATATTCCAACATTCCATCATATGAGCTAACCGAATTTCCAGGCCTTATTTCATAATTTCGAAATTGGTCGAAAGCAGTTGCGTTAGCTATGTCGCGAGCGACATTCATTCCATTAATTAAAGTTAATTGGTCTGAAGGTTCCTCTAAATAGTTTGCTACAATTTCTGGGGGGTCATTAGGGTATGGTGACGTGATATTAATCTCTCCTCTGCTTAATGGTCGTGACTGGCTTACATTAAATGTGTACCCCGAAAATGTGTCAAGAACGCCAGGCCTTTTTAAACTCAATGGCAGAAAGTGTAGCTGTATATCGGGGCGGTTTTTAGTTGGACTAGATTTCAAAAATGCGCCTGCAGGACTTGGCCCACCAGCAAGAGGGCCACTGTGAAATAATACGTAGCGAAAAGCCAGTTTAAGTTTTCTAAAAAAGCTGAGTAGGTCGTCGTTAATGCTTACAGGTTGGGCACATTTGTATACCAGTTGACATTGGAGGTGGTCTTGCAGATTTTTTCCCACTTCGGGAGAATTACAAACTGGCTTTATCCCATGATTTTTTAAACATTTAGCGTCTCCAATTCCAGATAACTGGAGTATTTGTGGTGAGTTAATTGTACCTGCACATAGAATTATTTCTTTGTTGCATTTTAAATTAATTAATTTGTTGGAACATAAACACTCAATACCAACAGCACGCCTATTTTTAACAATTATTTTTGTGACGTGAGCATCTGTCAAAATTTTTAAATTATGCCGCTTTCTCACAGGACGGAGGTAAGCAGCTAAAGTATCGGACCTAAACCAATTGTTAGTTGTGATTTGATAGTATCCAGCTCCCTCTTGGGTTGCTCCATTAAAGTCAGTGTTTTTCTTAACATTCAGCTCTTTGGAAGCTTTGATAAATACATCACATAATAAATTATTATCTGGATAGTCTGTTATGGATAATGACCCTGAAGAGCTGTGGAATTTATCATCAAGTACTATATTGTTTTTATGTTGTTTCTCACTTTTCTTGAAGTATGGAAGAACATTTTCAAAACTCCATTCAGAGTTACCTAATAATTCCCAGGCATTATAATCATCTTGCTGACCTCGAATGTATACCATGCCATTTATTGATCCTGTTCCACCCAGCAGGCGTCCCCTTGGCCATGAGATCTCTCGTCCATCCAAGTTTTTTTCAGGTTGTGTTTTATAGTTCCAGTTAATTCGCTTATCAAAAATAGTTTTAAAATAACCACTGGGAATATTGAGAAGTGGGTTTAATTTCTTCAGGCCAGCCTCTACTAGAAGAACTTTATTGCTAGAATTCTTTGATAAACGGTTTGCAAGGACGCAACCCGCTGTCCCCCCGCCGATTATTATGTAGTCGAAACTAGTTATAATACAGGCTCCATATTATAGGTTCCAATTAAATGGTGTTTCTTCAAGTCCCTTAACATCGAGTAAGAGTGAAATAACATTACCACCCATAGGATCATTGTTGGTGAGTGAAGTTTCATTTGATGTGTTGCCAAAGCTAGTCACAAATAGGGTATTCATATTATGGCCTCCAAAGGCTGGCATAGTTGGGCGTTTCATCGGAGCTATAATTTCTCGATCTATTTTACCGCAAGGTGAAATTCGCAATATTCTTCCACCATCAAAACCTGCAAACCAATAATATCCCAGTGAATCAACACACGCGCCATCGGGTCGTCCCTGAGTTTCATTTGTTTCAAAAAAAATATGCTTGTTAGAAATATCACCAGTTTTTTGATTGTAATCAAACTTATAAATTTTTGATTCCCATGAGTCTGCTAAATACATAGTGTTGCCGTCTGGGGACCAGGCGATACCATTGGCAGTGGTCAGGTTCGTCAATATTTTTTTTATTTTACCATCGGAAGAAACACGCCAAAGTGCCGCTGCTTTTTTATCTCTTGGCAAATAAATGCTGCCAACCCAAAAAAAACTTCCAGACCTGTCAACCTTACCATCGTTCAATCTCCAATTTGGGTTGCCATTTTCTATTTTATTTATTGTAGATAAAATCTGATATTTAGAGTCCAGATTTATAATACTATGATCCATTGCTGCAATAAAACCATCTGCTATGTTTGGAGCAATACAACTTACCTGGCCTGGCATTTTGAAGTCAAAAATCTTTTTTGATTGCACATTTTTTGAGTGTAGCGTCTTGCCGTCTATGTCTGTCCAATAAAGAGTTTTGGTTCGGGAAAGCCAAACAGGAGATTCTCCGCAAAGGTGGTTTTGGTTGCTTACTACTTTAAAATTTACTTCTGACAGTTTCACAGCGCCTTCTATATTCAAAGATTAAGTATTGAAAACTTACATGTTACATGTAGATTATATTGTAAGATATTTACAAAACAAGGCATGAAAGTAGTATGTTTTGGCAAGAATTTAACTACGATATGTTATATGGCAAGCTTAGATAAAATTGCGTTAGTCACAGGAGCCGCCAGCGGAATAGGTTGGGCGATAGCATGTTTGTTACATGATGAAGGTCTACATGTCGTTATTTGCGATAACTCTAAAGATAATTTGGATTTAGCAAATATTAAAATTAATGAAGAAAATTATCAAAACATGTCGTCATTTCATGCTGACGTTTCTTTAGAGGCTGATGTAGTTAAACTTTTCAATCACATTAAAAAAACTTTTGGCCGGTTGGATTATCTTGTCAACAATGCAGGCATTGATAGCTTTTGTGATCCTGAGACTTTTTCTATTTCTAAATATAATCATGTAATGGCAGTAAATGTTACCTCGGTATTTTTAGCAATTAGGGAAGCAATACCTTTAATGCGAAATTCCAAGGAGGCGTCGATCGTTAATATCGGCTCTATTCATGGGCAATTAACTACTGCTGGAAGATCTGACTACGTAACTTCCAAAGCAGCATTAGTCGGAGCCACACAGTCTTTATCTTTAGATCTAGCTTCAGAGAAAATAAGAATAAACATGGTGTCTCCCGGAGCTATCGATACGCCTATGTTGTTGCGAGGGTGGAAGCGAAAAGCACCTAATATTGATCTCAACGAAGTTCGGAACAGAGCTAATTTGATACATCCATGTGGCAGAATTGGGCAACCTGAAGACATCGCCAATGCAGTTTTTTTTCTATTAAGTGAAAAAGCCAGCTTTATTAATGGAGTTAATCTTAATGTAGACGGTGGAATACATTCGAAAGTTTTTCTTTCTACAATCTGGGACAAGCAGTGAAGTCAAAAGGTAAAAAACCCAATGTAGTCCTGATTGTGGCTGATGATATGGGCTATGGTGATTTTGGAGTTTTTAGTGAAGGTCGCGTAAGTACACCTAATATTGATAGATTGGTATCAGAAGGTGTTTGTATGCGGCAGCATTATTCAGCTTCTCCAATTTGCTCTCCCGCTCGTGCGGCTCTGCTGACTGGTCGTTACCCCCATCGTTCTGGAGCTATCACACAGCATGATCTTTTCGGACTAGACAGGATCGCTCTTCGTGAAAAAACAATAGCTGATACCTTTAGGTCTGGTGGTTACAGAACAGGACTAATTGGAAAGTGGCATAATGGTTCGTTAGATCAAAGATATCATCCTAATTCGCGTGGCTTTGATGAATTTTCTGGATTTTGTGGTGGTTGGTCGGATTACTATAATTGGCATATGGATAAAAATGGGAAAATAGAAAAAGGCGATGGAACGTATCTAACAGATGAGCTGACAGGGCAAGCGTGCGAATACATTGAACGGAATAAAGATGAGAACTTTTTCCTTATGATTGCATATACTGCGCCACATTCACCGTTCCAAGCGCCTCAAACGATTATCGATAGTTACCTTTCAAAAGGATATGACAGAATTACGGCAACCACCTACGCGATGATTCAAGTTATGGATACGGGTATAGGCAGAGTTCTGAATAAGTTGAAAAAACATGATTTAGAAGAAAACACGATTTTTATGTTCACAAGTGATAATGGTCCAGCATTTTTTAATCCACCTTTTATGTTAGAGCCGCAGGAAGATGTATTTAATGAGCGTTTCAATTTTGGACTGAAAGGGTCAAAAGGTTGGGTTTATGAAGGTGGAATAAGAGTTCCAATGGTTATTCGCTATCCGCGTTGTCTAAAAGCAAATACCTTTAACGACGAACTAGCTCATTTTACTGACTGGCTACCAACTTTAGCTGCACTATGCGAAATTAAAAACATCAATGAATTTCCGTTAGATGGCTATGACTTAACTAACCAATTGAAAGGAGAAAAACTGGACAAACAGCCAAGGCGATTCTGGCAGTGGAATTTTTATTACCCTAGCATTTCGACAAACGCTGCTGTTCGAGACGATAATTGGAAGCTGGTTAGGCCTATGATAGCGGGTACTCGATATTACAATAATAGAGACCTTCACATTTCTGAGGAAGACACCTTAAGAACTACAGCGTTCATTGAGGCGGACATTAAACATAAGGAGAATCCTAACTCTGTAATTGATCTACTTAAGGTTCCTAAAATACTGTATCCTAATTCTGAAAAACCAGAATTGTATAATTTGGCGATTGATCCTGGCGAGAATGTAAATGTGGCTCAACAAAATCCGGAAATTGTATCTAGGTTGTTAAATGGTCTTGAGAATTGGTTTGACAGTGTTGAAACTGATAGAAAGACGATAGGTGATCCACTTCACGCTCACTAAATCGTATCAAAGGCATTGAAATTTATTAAGAGTTAAGATGAAGTTTCCTTAAATTTTAAATCAGATTTTTGAGCCTATGAAGCGCTAGCTTTAATTGAGCTTACTTTGTTTTTTTAACCTAGATGAGGACGAACTATGCCCAGTAGTTTTGTTAGAAATTTAAATAAATAGGTTTGGGAGTTTAAGATGGAAAATGTTTTGTACGATAGCCTTCGAGGAAAAATAGCGCTCGTTACTGGCGCAGGCTCTGGTATTGGTGCCGCTCTCGCAAAACGCTTTGGTGGCCTTGGCGTTAGAGTGGTTTGTGTTGGTCGAACAGAGAAAACGATTAAAGAGATTGCTTCTTGGATAAAGAGCAGTGGTGGCGAAGCAATTCATTTTGTTGCTGACGCAACGAACCCACAGCAGATGGAGGCGTTAGCAAAAGAAATTAAAAATACTTATAAAGGCATTGATTTTTCATTTTTGAATGCTGGAGGTAATATTCAGCAGCAAACAATTGAAAATAGTGATCTTTCGCAGTGGAAGGAAGCTGTCGATTTAAATATGATGACATTTTTTCTTGGGGTAAGGATTTCTGCACCACTAATGCGCATGAATGGTGGTGGTCGTATAGTTTTGACTGGTTCTGCAATGGCGCATTATGCATCTGCGAAGAATTCCTCGTATAGTGCTGGTAAGGCAGCTGCAAGAATGATCGCCAATACAGCCTCATTGGAGCTCATGGCAGACAACATAACGGTAAATGAATTTATCCCAGGGCCAGTAAAAACCAAACAAGCATTAATAAATTACTCTGAAACCGATCTTAATTCACCATTTAACAATCCAGGGGAATGGGTGAAAAAACCAGATGATGTTACAGATTTACTTCTGACGATGTTTTCTCTGCCCGGGCTGGGACCAACAAGTCAAATTTTTTCATTGGCGAGACGGTAGTTTTTGCAGCTTTCGAGAAGTATTTTTTGCAATATTTGCCGGTTCTAATTATGGAGTTTGTGCAGCACAAAGCAGGGCGTTTAAAGAGTTTTTAATATGTGTTATTTTTATTATTCAAAATTATGTTTTGTTGGGGGATAGTTAAATTAATCTACATGTAACATGCAAATTATATTGGATTATAAGTTAATGTTACTATAAAAAAATTATATTGTAGGGGAATAAGTCTTCTTGACTATCAACAGGCCGATGTGTCGGCAGAAGGGGTCCAAATGCTGAATGGAAAAAACTTAATTGATGGAAATTGGGTTGGATCCCCAAATACATCAATATCGGATGATCTTGATGGTTTTGAATTTGCACAGGCAACTCTGGATCAGGTAGATCAGGCTTGTAGAGCTAGTCAAAAATGTTTTCGTAAATTCAGTTCAATATCAAGAAAGGTTCGCGCTGAGTTCCTTAATCAAATTGCTGACGAAATTGAAAGTTTGGGTGAGGAGATTACTAAAACAGGTGTTCGAGAGACAGGGTTGCCTGAAGCACGGCTCCAAGGAGAGCGTGGGCGAACAATTGGTCAATTGCGGATGTTTGCGCAGCTAATATTAAACGAGGATTACTTAGACGTGCGTATCGACCAAGCTCTTCCAGATCGTCAGCCCTTGCCCCGACCAGACATTCGTTTAACCCACAGGCCAATAGGCCCCGTCGTAGTTTTTGGCGCCTCAAACTTTCCTTTAGCATTTTCGACGGCGGGTGGAGACACTGCATCAGCTTTAGCTGCTGGCTGCCCTGTAATCGTGAAAGGCCATGGTGCTCATGCTGGTACAGCTGAATTAGTTGGCCAGGCAATTATGGCAGCGGTGGAAACCTGCAGGATGCCCAAAGCAACATTCCAACTTTTACAAGGTGCTGGACGCATTGTAGGTACCGCCCTTGTGCAACACCCTGAAATTAAAGCTGTTGGGTTTACTGGCTCTGCAGCTGGGGGGCGGGCTCTGTATGATTTGTGTCATGCACGACAGTCGCCAATTCCGTTTTATGGAGAGCTAGGCTCTATTAATCCAATCTTTTGTCTACCCAATGCCTTGTTGGAGCGTTCGACACAAATTGGTGTTGATTGGGCGGCTTCTCTAACGATGGGCGCGGGACAGTTTTGTACTAATCCTGGGATAATGATTGGTATTAAAGGTAAAGAATTTGACAATCTTCAAGATGCAGCCGTCGCAGAGCTAAATGATTGCGCCAGTCAAAAAATGCTTACGAAGGGAATTCAAAGCGCTTACGTGGCAGGTGTTGCACATCTTAGAGAGCGTTTAACTGAATTAACACAGCCTAGGCAAACCGAAAAAGAACGGTACGGAATTCCTGCCGCGTTTAAAACTTCCGCAAGAAATTGGCTATCCGATAAAACTTTGCATCATGAAGTGTTTGGTGCGGCTGGAATCTTTATTGAATGTGATGATGAAAGCGAGATGACCGAATTGGCGGAACGTTTGGATGGCCAACTCACCGTAACTTTACAACTTACAACGTCCGATAGTAAATTGTCTCGAGCACTCTTACCAATTTTAGAAGAAAAAGCGGGCCGACTTTTGTGCAATGGCTTCCCAACTGGAGTTGAAGTCAGCTCTGCAATGATGCATGGAGGTCCGTATCCAGCTAGCACTGATGTTCGTGCAACATCGGTGGGGACATTGGGTATTACAAGATGGCTGCGTCCGGTTGCGTATCAGGGTTTTCCTAAAGAATTGTTGCACGATGAATTACAGGCAACTCAAAACAAAATCATTTGAGACGATTGGCGTTACTGCGCCCAATCGCTACCCAATTGAACTTAAGCTCAATGAAACGCTGAAAGATTTTGCATGACGGAAGTGGAGCTAAGACGGTTTCTTGAAAAGCAAGGTCTAACAGACAGCAGAGCGGAGTTTAGAAAACTTAAAGGCGGATACCTAAATACCGTTTGGTTTGTCGACACCCCGGACCGGAGTTTAGTCGCCAAAGAATTTGTGAAACCCATGACCGGCACTCTTTTTCCCAATCTCCCTGAGGATGAGGTGGAGGCCCTTCGCCGTCTTGGGGATCTAGAAGTCGCCCCTAAACTGGTTGGATTCTGGCTTGATGCATCCCTACTTGTTTACGAGTTTGTGGAGGGCGAAATGTGGGATGGGGATGTACAGGGCGTCGCGCAACTACTTTTGCGCAAGGAAGCCGCCGACCCGACAGGTTTTCGGGGTGTACCTCTTAATGCCCATGCCATCCTCGCCGAAGGCGACGCCCTATTTACCCGCTGTAAGTCGCCACCGAACGCTATCTGTCCGTCACTTGTGGATGTTCCACTTCCGCAAAAACTATCCCTAATTCACACCGATATAGGCGTGAACCTTGTGGGCGCAGGATCAGGTTTGCGCCTCATTGATTGGCAATGCCCGGCCATCGGTGATATTTGTGAGGACATTTACAGTTTTTTGTCACCGGCATTTCAGATCCTTGCAGGACGCGACCCCTTGACTGACGCGAAGGTTCGTGACTTCTGGTTGGCTTTAGGACGACCGGAACTTGAGAGGCGATATACCTTGCTGCGTCCCGCCTATGCCTGGCGGTTCGCTGGATATTGCGCATGGCGCTCTGAGGCTCTGGACGAAGCTGAAATCTGTGTAAGATACCGTTGTGCGCTTGCGGAAGAACTGAGTTACATGTGTCAACAGGTATGATCGTCCAGACCACAATCCACAGCTTCAGTCTCTGGCATCACTTCGCCCATAAGCCGGGATTTGATGCCATCGCCTTTTCTGAGTTGGCAAGATCAATGGGCTTTCAGGGTATCAGCCTTTCGCTAAATGATGAAAACTACCGCCATCTCGGAGGCAGAGGGTCTAAGCAGATGGACCGCCTGCGTACCTACCTGACAACTCATGGAATGAGCCTGGAGGTGGATACCTCCGGTACAGCCCCCACACATATGTTAAAGATGCTGGACGTCGCGCATCGCATGGGCGCCACATGCTTAAGAACTTACACCCGTCATGGCGGGGACTTGGGGGGTATGATGCAAAATACTGCCGATGATCTGGCGGCAGTCACGCAAAAAGCAAATGATTTGGATGTGATCATCGTGCTGGAAAANCATGAAGATTTCACTGGACCTGAACTGGCAGAGATCGTCGATCGGGTGAGCCACCCNAANTTAAAAATCCTTTATGACTACGGCAATTCACAGATGGTTTTGGAAGACCCAATTGTAGCACTCGAAGCTGTATTGTCCAATGTCCACTCNGTTCATTTCAAGGATCATGTGATGATCCGAGCCNAGGACGCGGGCCAGCTNACGGTTGCAGGTGTTCCTGTTGGNGATGGCTTTCTGCCCCTGACCGAACTAACACGTCGTTTGTTGGATCAAGGACTGCGGCGGTTTACGTATGAAAACGTTTGGGCCTANAGTGCGCCTATTCAAACTGGCCGTATGACATTGCCTGGCGTGAATTTGGGAAATGGTGCGTTTGCCTATCTTACCCCACCGTTCGATGCGGCACGTGTCGTTTTGCGGCAATCTGCCTTTAGCCCTCAAACTCTTGTAGATCTTGAGCATCAGGCCCTACATAGAGGACATGATAGCTTTAAAAGAATTCTGAAAAGCCTTGGTGCAAGTGGAGATTGGGACTCTTAATTCTACTATCCGTCAAGATATTTAATGTGATCGCAACCTTACTTGATTCAAANGAAGAATTTATCTGTTAAAATCTGCCTGATATCGATATTTACTTTCATTGATATTGCATCATTCCCAGTAAAGAGATTTTATAAAGTTAGTGAGTCCAGTNTANNAAGTAGGCTCAAAGGANCTCGAGTGACACGTATTGANGCNCCAAAACAACTGCCGTCTGTNGATCNTCTTNTAAACATGTCAGTGGTAAAAGGNTTGGTACTGGAATATGGTGTTCAACTGACCACACGATGTGCGCAGATCATCTTGGAACGGTCGCGCNAGAGCNTATTGGCAGGTGGGTCTACGGACATNATGTCGCTGGTCCAATTGCTCTCGGNCGAGATTGAAAGTGCTGTGCGTCCGTCACTTCGCCCAGTTTATAATTTGACTGGGACAGTGCTGCACACCAACCTTGGGCGTGCGCCGCTGCCTCAGTCAGCGATACAAGCTATGGTTGAGGTGGTAAGGGGTGCTAGTAATTTAGAATTTGATCTGAACACTGGTAAACGCGGTGACCGCCATGGGCATGCAGAAACGCTTTTGTGTCAGCTAACTGGGGCTGAAAGTGCGCTTGTTGTGAACAACAACGCGGCGGCCGTATTGCTGACGCTCAACAGTCTGGCGCGACGTAAGGAGGTNCCTGTTTCACGTGGAGAGTTGATTGAGATTGGTGGCGCTTTTCGCATGCCTGACATCATGGCCCGTGCGGGTTGTAAGTTAGTAGAAATTGGGACAACCAACCGTACACATTCTACNGATTTTGATGCTGTGATTGGGTCCAAAACTGCTTTGCTTATGAAGGTTCACACNAGNAATTTTGAGATAAAGGGTTTTACAAAAAGTGTTTCAGANAAAGATCTTGCTAAAATTGCNCATCACCATAATCTTCCCTTTNTAGTGGATNTGGGNAGTGGTACTCTGATCGATTTGGAGCCCTATAATCTACCGCATGAAACCACTGTCACGGAGAGCTTNNAAGCTGGGGCCGATCTGGTCACCTTTAGTGGTGATAAACTATTAGGCGGACCACAAGCAGGAATTATTGCAGGTAGTAGAGACCTTATNGACAAAATTAAGCGTAACCCCATGACAAGGGCCATGCGCCCTGATAAAGTCACNCTTGCTGCCTTGCAGGCTGTTTTGCAGCTCTACACCAATCCGAACCGCTTGGCAGAAGACTTGCCTGCATTACGACTGCTAACTCGCGATTCTGCTGACATTAAAGAAATGGCACACCGTCTGCTTGAACCCGTTCAGGAGTTGTGCAAACCGTTNAAAATTTCTGTTGCACGGACCCAATCCCAAGTGGGTAGTGGAGCCTTGCCCGTTGACAGATTGGAAAGTGCTGCGCTCAAGATAACGCGACCTGATCTGCGGCGTTCNGGTGCTATTCTAAACAGGCTTGCAAAAGGATTTAGGGGACTTCCAGTTCCAGTAATTGGCCGAATAGCGGATGATGCGCTTTGGTTTGATCTAAGGTGTCTGGAGGATGAAGAAGGCTTTGTCGCAAATTTAGCTGGCCTTGTATTATCATGATCATTGCTACTGCAGGTCATGTGGATCATGGCAAGACCGAGCTGGTAAAGGCATTGACTGGCATTGATACAGATAGACTGCCTGAAGAAAAAGNTCGTGGATTGTCCATCGACCTNGGGTTTGCTTATCATACTTTGCCAGATGGAGAGATTTTGGGTTTCGTTGATGTTCCTGGGCATGAGAAGTTCATTCGCAACATGCTGGCTGGGATTGCNGGTATCGATTTAGGCTTGCTAGTAGTGGCTGCCGACGATGGTTTGATGCCACAAACCCAGGAACATTTTGCGATACTGGGTCTTATGGGAATTAAACAGTGTNTGGTTGCGTTGACAAAGATTGATCGCGTACCACCGGAACGTGTCTTGGCGGTCCAAACCCAGGTGGATCATCTTATGAACAATTCCAGCTTTACAGACCATAGTATTTTTCCTGTCTGTGCTCCCAGACATAAAGGGATTGCAGCACTCAGGAGAGAACTTGGAAGGCGTGCCAATGCAGTCAGGGTGCGTCCGATTGACGGTAATTTCCGGATGGCTATTGANCGGGTATTTACTCTTAAAGGGGTGGGTTTGGTTGTCACCGGTGTGGTGTTTTCTGGGGCTGTCAGTACCTCCGAAAGTTTGATCCTTTCATCAGGTGGTGCATCGGTTCGAGTACGCGGAATCAGGGTGAANGANCAAACTAGTAACAAGGCACAAATTGGAGAGCGTTGTGCACTGAATATAGTTGGGCGCGGTGTCAGTGAGCAGTCAGTTAGTCGGGGCGCCTGGGTTATGCATTCTGATNTATATAACCCTACAAGGCGCATAGATGTTGAGTTGCAGGTATTAAAGACTGAGACAACTCCTTTGAAACATTGGATGCCAGTCCATTTTCATATTGGATCTGATCATTTGTCGGCGAGAGTCGCCGTTTTGGCTGGTGGCAGCATTGCTGCCGGTACGAGTGGCTTGGCCCAACTGGTGCTACCACGCGACATATTCGCTGTTAATGGAGACCGTTTTGTACTTCGCGATCAATCTGCACGACGCACGCTTGCGGGGGGGCGTGTTATNGATCCGTTTTCGCCCAAACGCGGTCGTGCAAGGCCCAGCAGAATTTCAAAGTTATCAGCTATGTGTGGCGAAACCCCGACCAAGATATTACATGCTTTGATGGAACAGTGTGAAACTGGGGTGCCGCTTTGGCAGTTTTCAGTATCGCATAATCTAAAAGCCTCTCAAATGGAGGCACTTATTTCTTCTCTGGGGTTACGCCGGATTGGAAATGCGCGACAAGAAAGGGTTTTTTCTGAATTAACATGGTGTCAGTTGCTGGACCTCGTGGTGACCATAATTGAAAGTTTTCACAAGGCCAGGCCAAACCTTTTTGGCGCCAGTGCCAAAGAAATACAGGTCTTACTGGTCCCGTTTGTTGAGATAGAAATTCTTGATATTATTCTTGGGCTTCTAGTTGTCGAAAACCGTTTGGGTGCACGTGGTAACCGTTTCCATTTACCGTTGCATGTCGTGAATATTTCGGCCCAAGATTTGTCCCTGCTGGCACGTGCCACATTAGTACTTGCCCCAAAATCTGGTACTCCACCAAGCCTTTTTCAGGCGGCGAGTGATATCGGCGTCGATGCCTCTGTACTCGAAAAAGCTCTTAAAATTGGCGTCAAGCTTGATGATATTATGGTGATTGGGAAAAATCGGTACGTGCCTACGACCGTGATTTCCACACTTAAGTCTGCTGCTGAGCAACTTGCTTTGCGATCAGCTGATGGATTTTTCACTACGATTGAGTATCGCCACGAAGTCAACATGGGAAGAAATTTTGTTATCGCCGTGCTGGAATATTTTGACCGGATAGGGTTTACGATACGAGTGGGTGATCATCGTCGCCTGCGGACTTCTGATGCCTCTGATCTTTGTTTAGAAAGGACTCAGAAATAAGGAAGAGGATCGCACCCTGGTGGGGCGCCTAGACTTCAAATCTAGTGAGAGGCGTACAACGTCTCTGGTGGGTTCGACTCCCACGCTCTTTCGCCAATTATGATCATTAAACCCTGTCAAAACGGCCTCAATCGGTTCCAGTTGAATACTTCACCAGCCGGCTGCTGAGGTTCCTGGTAATGGTCCTTCAGACCAAAACCGAGGCGCCATTAGGGACATCTCAACAATCTGCCGCATCACTCTATTATCAGAGGCGACAGATACGGCTTCGAGCAACAACAGCAGTCGTCCTGCCTTGCTGTCTTCCCAAAACCACTTGCCCATCAGTTCCAGATCATCAATGCTGTCGCGGTGGGTGCGAGTTTCGGTGTAGTAAGCCTCGAGATCTTCAACTACAAGTTTCAGCAATGGGATTGCAGGCATACCTTTTCTTGGACTTTGTGGGATTTCTCCATTTAAGAACTCAGCCACAAATGGTGCTAAATCTTCAATCTCAAGCCTGCTAGCTCCAACCGTGGTGCGTCCCCGCTTCGCAACTGCGGCGTCATAATCAGGTCGCAGAGCCTCCATTTCGGCCCTTACTTCAAGCAAAACATCACCCACATCGCCAACGTCATCGACAGTCAGAACCAGTTCAGGTGGCAGCGCATAGCCCATACGCCCATTCTTTACAGGAATGACTTCAGGAAAATCTTCGATAACTGGGCCCCCGTGAGCATCAAAAAGTTCAAACGCTGCACGAATAACCTTTTTTTGGAAAGCTGGATCATTAGGCTTACCCAAGCCACGCCCCATTGGAAAGTCTAGGAAAAGTGATCGGGGTGGTTTAATTCCCTCGATATGCTCACGCACAAAACCAACCAGAACGGTCGTTAAGCCCTCGGATTCAAAGTAATGAGCCAGCCCGCACACGGCGCGCGTGCAAAATGGTCATATGGGGATCAGGAAAACTGTATTTACGTCATCTTGCTTCATTTGGGCAGCAGCCTGACGGGCAGATTTTTCCATGGTGACTGGATCTGCGGCTCCCATAAAGGAATAATGCTCTTCTGCGACTGAGCCTATTTCACCATCAGTGGCCATCTCTTCAAGCCGGTCCAGCGGGATGATTGTGTTCAGATCCTGTTGCCAGGCCGAGCGGTCAAATTCAACCGCCACGTGGCTCATCACCAGATCTCGATCTGTTTTATGAAATGCGCGATAATCTTTGGCCAACCAGGAAAACGGTTTGTCATCACGTCGATGAACGGCAGCGGTGGAGACAATGGATATTCGCCGCTTGTTGGCGGGTAAGGGTGGCGTCCATGCGGCTTCCTCTACAACTGGCAAGTCAAGATTGGATATAAAACCTCTACCGACAGCTGGCATCTCCGATATTTTCGTCACATTAATTCTCCTGCATTGGAAGACTACTCTATATTGCTTATTAATGAGACGTCAGTGGTAATTCTGCAAGCGTAATTTGTTGAATTAAATCTTCAGTATTACTAAAAAGCAAAAAGAAGAATTTTAGACACTCAATACTTACTTTTTATTTAATTTCAATCGTATAGCCATCAGAAGCTAACTCGATACCTTCAGGCAACTCCAAGTCAATTTTATCCAGTTCATAATCTGTTCGCCACGGAGCATGATGAGTAATTAACATTTTTTTACAATTAACTTTATTAAAAAAGTTGGCTCCTTGGTCTATTGAGGAATGGCCCCAGCCTTTTTTATCGGCCAAGTCTTTGTTGTTAAACATTCCATCCCACAAGATAACATCAGAATTTTTACAAAAATTACAAAGTTCTGTCATTTGAGAAGGCACAAATTCATTATCACCTAAGTACACAAACTTTCTATTTTCATAAGTTATGCTGTACCCAAATGCCCGCCCGGGGTGGTTCATTTCCATACTTTCAATCAAAATATTATCTTTATTATTTTTGATAGTCGTAGAGAAGTTCTGGAATTGTAGATTTTTTAGCTGGTCCGTTAAATTTAAAGGAAAATAGCTGCCGGAAAAGTATGTCTGTAGTTTATTTCGAAGTTCTTTTGGCTCACAAAGAGCGCTTGACAGTTTAATGGTGCAGTTTGGATTAAAAATATTGCTATTAAAACCGAGGCCTTGAATATGGTCATGGTGTAAGTGGCTAAACAACACGATTTTTTTGTAATTTTTTTTAAAGCTTACATTTTGGAACCCAGTTCCCGTATCTAAAATTATTTGTGTGTTACCGGCCGTGAGCTCATAGCATGATGTGTTTCCACCATATTTTAGAAACTTTTTTGAGCTTACGGCGATAGAGCCGCGACAACCGTGTAGCGTAATTTTCATATTTCCTTAAAACTTCTCGAGCTTTTAAAAAGTAAGTAGTTATCTGTGGATTTTTTATTGCTATAGCATCCATTTCAAAAGGTAAAAAGTCAATTACCTTGTACTTTGTGGAGGCTNAAATATAAATTTAACAATAATAGTACTCAGACTGTGCGCCTTGNGCTGTGAAAAACTGCATTAATTTAGAGATTATTATTTACCAGTGATTGAGCCAGGCTCTGTTTGCGTCTGCCGGGGACCGCAACGAGTAATAATTTGTAGAAATGTGTTGTGGATCCTATCGACGGCCGATTTAAAAATAAAGATAGGGCTCCTAGCTACATTTCAAAAGAGCAGTTTCTTCAAAAACAAGCCCTTGATCTTTTTCATTAAGTCCAAGGTTTTTCGCAAGATTTTCAAGGATCTGGTTTTTTTGCTCTGCGTCAACAATCAAGGTAAGAATTGCAGCTTCACCAAACTCACCAAATTGTTTTTCAGAAAATAAATCGCTCGACCTGCCAGTTTCTAAGAAGGCATAGATTACACCATCTGAATTCGCAACATCGCTATATGCAGTTAGACCATTGTCTTTTTCAATTAAAGCCCCGATTTGAAGGTAGTTAGCCATAATCCTAACCCAGCTTCTCAAAAACGTCATCAGGTATATATGTGGCTACGCGTTCTAGAGCGCTCATGAACATAATCCCTTTTCCAGGTTTATCCAGGTTCCCGGCTAAGAACATCGTTTCAAAAACCAACTCAGACTGTTCATGAGATACTATTATTCTGATTACTTCCTTTTGCTCATCAATAGTTACTCCCAACAAACCCATTCTTTCTCGTACACCAGTACCCTGAGCATAACTTATTGTTGCACCCTGAGCTCCAGCATTTTTTGCCGCTTCAAGAACTGGCTCTGCAAGGTCTTTTTGGATCACACAAGTGATAAGATTAGCATCAGTCAGATATGTAATAGTTCGTTCTTTCATGATTAATTTTCCTATACTGTGGCCGTATTTTTAGCTTTTTCGTTAATAAATCTGATAATAAGACCCATCGATAGCACTGCTACGATAGGGCAAATACTTGCGAGAGAGAGTATACCAAAACCATCTATCGCCGATACGGCATTGCCTAAACCAAGGCCCATTGCAAGAACCAAAGGAACAGTAACAGGTCCAGTCGTTACTCCTGCGCTATCCCATGCAACATTTACAAACTCTTCAGTTGAAAAAACTGTCAGAACAATTCCTAACAGGTATAGCGGTAATAGAACTTTCATCAAATCGAACCCTAGAACGACTTTACTAACTCCAAGAGCAATACCAACTGCAACCCCACCAGCCACGCTGTACATCAGCATAGATTTTTTAAAAGCTCCATTCGTTAAATCCTGAACCGTCACCCCTAAAGCGTTTAAGGCGGGCTCAGCAAGTGTTGCGCCAAAACCCAGTATGAACGCAAAACCAATAACGATCGCCAACCCAGTTACTAAGTTGAATATCGGGGAACTTTCACTTATCGGGATGTCCATGAAAGCAGCTGGTAAGACCCCGCCAGTTTGTGAGCCAATAGCTCCTAAGCCGTAAGTTAAACCAATATTAAAAATGCACATGCCAAGAATAGATAATGTCAACCCATAAACAGTTACCATTTTATTTGGTAAGGTCGACTTAAGTACAACAAAAAGAACAAACATAAGAAACAAAACAAGTGGTAGGATCGCTCTCACTCCCAGCACAATTTCAACTAGTGGAGTTTTGTCCCAAACAGATGGCTGTTCCACAACAACATTACTCGCTGTATTTGCTGCAGCTATAATTTCTTCGGGCGTTATGGAGAATGATACAAAAATTGCTAAAATTAAAACTGCCAAAATTGGGAATAAGGAGGCCATTGTAACAACACCAAAGCCAGAAAGGGAGGACCCACCTTTACCAGCAGCGTTAGCTATGCCAATGCCAAGAGATAGAACCAATGGCACTGTGACGGGCCCAGTTGTGACTGCCCCACAATCCCACGCAAGTCCCAAGACACTTCTTAGGTTGGGGTCAAACCANGCNTATCCNGTNANAANAAAGACNGGCAAAATNGCNAGATAAATCATNGGCTTTANAGACCAACCNNTTACAAATCGTANNGTTCCAAGTATCGCAGCAAGTCCAACCCCNGCCCCNACCATCAGNACNANTGGCATNGCCCAATTATTTAAAAGNTCNTATAAATANGGAGCTTTCATNACNTCNACGGACGAACCGAAAGCTTGGAGNGCNCCAATNGCGGGTTCTGCAAANGTAACGCCAACCCCTANAATTCCAATAATAATCANNACNACNACCATNGATGCTTTNTTTGGTAAATTATCACCNATNATGTTGCCAAANGGCATNAANCCAGTGCTNANGCCTTCCATGAAAACNGCGAGNCCAATTACAACAGCNATTAAACCNAAACANAGAGTAAGTGCNGANTCTACTGGATGTCNTAAAACTAATAGTTGGAACAGCATCAGATAGGCTGCTANNGGGGCAACGGCTTTNAGTTGCTCNATNACCCTCAAACCACAGTAAGGTGCCANCAGNTCCATCGCTTGNCTAAAGCTCANNTTTATTTGGCTTGGNTTCTGNCCTTTCCCATCAACNATCGGNGCCANAGAATTATAGCTTACAGAACGATGCCTAACGGCTGCTGCGTTTAGATATTGAGAATATCTTACTGCCATAAAATACTTCCTCTCAGTGTGNTTTTTTACAACATTGGCTCAAAACAGGCCAATTGGTCAATGTTTTTAAAAAATATTTTGCAATTTTCGTTATTTCCATTGTTTTTTTAAACTGAAACAAAGACAANTTTTTGCATCTAACTCATTTTATGTGGTTGATAAGAAATAATCTTTGAAGACGCTTTAATGAATTAAAATGGAGCGCCAAAATCTATCNTTTACNTTAATTTAATTTAAGATGCTGAAAATAAGCAAGGCAGAACCAATCTTCTTTGTCACGGTNAATGGTTAAATTTTAATTTGAGAAAACTCCTAATTNAAAAGAAAATGCCAAAGAGTTNAATGTAAACTATGGCCTGAAAAACGGAAAATTACTCACAAATAAGAATAAAAAATAAGTCCATTATTGTCTTACAAAACTGCTCAGCCTAAACTTAAATTTACGAGCATAACGCGATTCGTGAGATCGCCGTAAAAAAAGGCGTAAGTCTTTAAATTAAAATTCTGTAGGAGAATTAGTAATGCGTAGTCTTGGAGTAATTTTTTTAGCTGACATTGTGGGGTATTCTAAAATGATGGCCCAGGATGAGGCTGGTACTTTGGCCAAGCTCCGCGAATTTGCTAAGGAAGTAATTGGCCCCACTCTAAAAAAACATCAAGGNAACATGATTAAGTCTCTTGGAGATGGCTGGCTCATTGAATTCAACAGTGCATCAAGAGCTGTAAGTTGTGCTATGGAATGGCAAAGCATTGTAAAGAAACAGGGTAAGATGCACCTGAGGGTCGGCATACACCTTGGGGACGTTGAGCATGAGGAAGGTCCACCACCAGACGTATACGGTGATACAGTAAATATTGCGGCTCGACTTGAATCAATTGCAGAGTCTGGTGACGTAGCNATATCGACATCTGCATATTTATGCCTGGATCAAAATCAAGCAGCGGCCTTNAACAATTGNGGAAAGCAAACGTTAAAGAATATTGCAACGCCAGTTGAAGTTTGGAGTACTGGAAGGCTGAACCTTGGGTCCAAAGGTATGGGCGGTGAAGGCAGTGACAAGCCAGCCATATCAATGAAACCTTTTAATGCCGATCACGAGCAGTTGGCCTCATTCTGTGAGGAATTAACAAATGATTTGGAGCGATGTCTCAACACAAAAAATTGGATAAAATCAATNGTACAAAAGACNCCCGCNGAAAAAGATTACCAAGTTATTGGNACTGTCTCGCCAAGTGGACCCAATTTTAGAGTTGATGTTGTTTTGAAAGCGCCGGGCGGTAAAACCTTGTGGAATAATAGCCTTGGTGGACCATTGAACCAGCGATCACAATTAAGCGATAGAGTTGCAGAGCAACTTTCGGAGCCAATTTTCATAGAGATTATGAAGGTGAAGGATAAGTATAAATAATTCTACATAGCATAATTTGCTTATCTTTTCCCTCAAGATTTGACTCTTCTGCAAAGTTGNTTCTACACTNNTAANCAATTCACCTTTTTTAATACGTCATACCTTGCTGTGACACTCATAAACNAAACTGCGCCGGTTGGGATGTTCATTCTGACTTCGACTTTAATAATTGATTTAACAACAACAGTTAAAATTTTTAAGAAATTGGAGAAAAACAATGACGATGATGGGAACAACTGGACCAATGGATCCTGCAACAATGACAGTGGGCGATGTGGCAGGAATGCCAGCAGACGGATTTGCTGGTGCGACAGCCGCTGATATGGCGAGCATGCCTCCAGGTTCTTGNGGNGGTATGAACCAAGGTCATATGGAAAATATGCCAGGAGAATGCATGGGCGGCATGGGTCCACAGCATATTGAGGCGATGCCAGGAGAGTGTATGGGCGGCATGGGTCCGCATCATATGGAAGCGATGCCACCAGCATNTATGGAAGGTATGGGTCCGCAACATATGGAATTTATGCCACCAGTAGCCATGACTGGCATGGGCCCAGAGCATATGGAGTCGATGCCACCAAATTGCATGGGTAGCATGGGTCCGCAGCATATCGAATCTATGCCACCAGTATGTATGGAGGGTATGACCCCAGAGCATGTAGAGGCTATGCCACCAGCATGTATGGAGGGNATGGGTCCACAGCATATAGAAGCGATGCCACCAGCTTGTATGGGTCCTATGGGNCAAGAGCACATGGANGCTTGTCCACCAGTGGCGATGACAGGAATGGATGCCTCTATGGTTTCAAACATGCCACCTGAAGCAATGGAAGGAATGGATGCTGACATGATGGCGGCGATGCCACCAGCAGCTATGGAGGGTGCTTACGCTGATATGTTGGAAGCAATTCCACCAGGAGCGATGGAAGGCATGGACATGAGCATGATAACCTCAATTCCTCTGGACATGGTCGANTCTGTTGATTGGGCAAACATGCCATCAGAAGTGATGGAAGTAGGTGTTGCAGCTTTTAAGGATGCTATTACGCCACCTGATGCAGTTAGCCCTGCNGAAGCTTTTGAAGCAGGTGGAGCAGCAGTTGATGCGATGATGCCAGCGGATATGGGTGATATGACTGCCGACATGATGTCGGACATGCCCCCAGAGGCTATGGAAAGTATGACCGCNGATATGATGCAAGAAATGCCGCCAGAAGCGATGGCCGGTATGGATGCTCCTATGATGGAATCTATGCCACCACATGCGATGGGTGGAATGGATGCTGACATGATGGGCAATATGCCTCCGGAAGCTATGGGTGGAATGGATGGTCCCATGATGGCAAATATGCCACCAGAATGTATGGAAACTATGACTCCGCAGCATATGGAGGCCATGCCAGCAGGGTGTATGGAGGGTGTGACTGCACAGCATATGGAGATGATGCCACCAGAATGTATGGGATCTATGGGCCCAGAGCACATGGAAGCATGCCCGTGTGATGCTATGCAGGGTATGACNGCACAGCATGTGGAAGCGATGCCNGGAGAATGTATGGGCGGGATGGACGGTTCCATGATGGCAAATATGCCTGGAGAATGTGGGAGTGGTATGGGCCCACAGCACATAGAGGCTTTGNCGGTAGATTGTATGAGNGGTATGAGTCCTGAAATGATGGGAAACATGTCTGAAGGCTGTATGGATGCAATGACTCCTCAGCATATGGATGCGTGTCCACCAGCGACCATGGCGGTTGCTGATGGATCAGGAGCTATGGGGGATGCTTTAGCTGGCGCTATGGGTGGTCCAGAGAATACGATGGGTGAGACGGATGTTGCTTTAGGTGGAGCAATGGATGCTGGTTCAATTGGAGGAAGCGCACCAAGTGATGGTATGGATACTTCAGTTCCTGCGGATGATACNGCTGCTGTAGATGCTGCTGATGATACCTCGACCTCCACGCCAGAGGAGGATCCGACGGCAGGCATGGGCTAAGATAGCAAAAAAAGTAGACTATTGTTATTGGTGAGGATTATGATTGAACAATCATAATCCTCTGTCTTTATCCGCAGTTTGTAGTTGTCGATGCAGAATTTTCATNCAGTAAACATAGTTAGAGGGGTTTCAGACTATGAATAACAAAACCCTTAGATCGTTATCTTTAGGCGTTATCGCCCTTGCTCGNCAGTTNGGGGTCAGAATTACTGTTGAGCAGCTAGAAAAAAAGATATCACAGGGTCAAATTGCATCTGAAAAAGAATTAAAAAATACCCTTAAGGAACAGGGGGTAAAGGTTCAACGTCTGAANCCAAGTCTCAAAACTCTGATAGATCGTTCGTATTATTNTCCTTGTGTAGCTCTTATGCGCGATGGAACAGCTAGAATAATAATTAACTGCAAGCCAAATATGGAACAAGTAATTGAGTTCCAATCAATAGATCCCTTGGATCCAACCAATAAAGTTAATGTTGAAAACGAGACCGAATTTAAACGTAATTGGGCTGGATCTGTCTACCTTNTATCAAGNGAAACGGGCATTGCCTCACAGGACCGTATCTTTGATTGGTCTTGGTTTATCCCTGAATTATACCGATTTAAAGGTTTACTAGGCCTCACATTTATTGCGGCTATGCTGACNGCTATTTTGGGACTAGCNCCGATCATATTTATCCAAATATCTCTGGATAAGGTTTTAAATTATGGGGCAGTGTCAACCTTATATATTTTGGTGATGGGTGTTTGTGCNGCGCTCATTTTCAACGGCATATTGGGCTATGTTCGTGACTATGTAATAAANTTTATNTCTACNTCGATAGAGGCAAGATTATCTGGCGANATTTTTGACAAAGTGATGGCNCTGCCAGCCNCAACTTTTCAAACTGGATCAGCCTCCGAGTTTGAGGCTCTTCTTCAGGCCTCTGGAAAAATTAAAAGCTTCATTTCAACACAAGTCCTGAAAACCATTTTTGATGCTACCAGCATCTTGGTGTTCCTCCCTGTTCTTTTTGGCTATAGNCCCATTCTNGCTCTNATAGTGACATTATTTTCAATGANCATTGGGGCCATTACCCTTTTTGGTAGATGGCGTCAAAATGAGGCTGGAAAGATTACAGGGCCAATAGAAGCCTCGAAGCGAAGGGTCGTTCAATCCAGTGTTGCTGGTATCGAGACGATAAAAGCATTTTCGTTGGGGGCTTCACAACGTCGCGAATGGCGAAAAGTATCTTCCAGAAGTATACGCCAAAGTATTCGCAGTCAGATTTCCAGTATGATTATAACTAATGTGAATGCGACACTGACCCAACTCATGACAGTTGCGATTGTAACGACGGGGGTGCTTCTGGTTCTTGGCAGTGGGCTGTCAGCAGGGGCTATCATTTCCTGCAACATGCTTGGTGGAAAGCTTGTATCTCCATTCACAGCATTTTTTACTTTTTTTTCAGATTTGAAGAGCTTCAAGTCAACACTTGAGTCGGTAGGCACGAGTTGGAATGGTCCAAACGAACGGGTTGGTGCTGGAAATGAAGTGGTTGTGAAGGGTGAGGTAGTTTGTAAAGACGTTGTTGTTAAGTTCGAAAATTCAAATGCTCTTAACGGCCTGACCTTAGATATCGCGGCCAGGGCAAGAGTGGCTATAGTCGGACCATCGGGTTCCGGAAAGACAACATTTTTGCGGCTCTGCCAGGGTTTTTTAAGACCAAATACGGGCTTAATGGAAATTGATGGTCAGAATATACGCTATCTAAGTTTAGATAATTATCGCAGTCAGAATACCTTAATTGATGGCAAACCGGTTTTCTTTGGCGCGACAATTGAAGAAAATTTACGCAAAGTACAGCCAAATATCAGTGAGCGGGAGTTTCAGGAAATACTTGAAATTTCTGGCCTGCAAAAGGTTCTAGACGAGTTACCAGAGGGGATCTCAACCGAAGTCAATCAGTTCGGTATGCCATTATCTCAAGGCGATCGTGTTACTTTAGCTTTGGCCCGAGGCCTAATGTCTGGGCCTCGTATTCTATTAATTGATGAAGCACTTGCTAATTTAGATAAATCAACTCAGATTTCTTTCTTTGAAAACT
>NZVF01000082.1:0-5635 GCA_002698165.1 Planktomarina sp.
GTAGGAGGCCGAATAGTATTTTCAACAACTAAACCACCAACCCTGAAAACCTGACTAGCGTCAGGCGGATCCATGATAACTTCTGATGGAGACATGAAAAAATTAATACCTTCACGCAGAGAAAATCCGATCAAAGTGGACGCCCCTGTAAGACACATTAATGAAAGTATGATTATTTGAATCCTACGTTTTTTTTTCAAACCCTGCATTATGGAAAAATTGGCGCCATTAATAGCCCAGTTGTCTCTGAACAACCAAGCATTAAATTAGCATTTTGTACTGCTTGCCCGGAAGATCCCTTAGTCAGATTATCAAGGGCCGAAAACACTATTGTTCGATTTTTAACACGGTCTGCAACGACGCCAATATGACAATAATTGGATCCGCGTACATGACGGGTACTAGGATGATTGTTCAGTGGCAGGACATGAATAAATGGTTCATTTTTATAGGATTTTTTTAGTGTTTCGTAAATCACAATAGGATCACCTTCGACGTAAACAGTTGCCAAGATACCACGGTTGGCTGGAATTAAATGAGGAGTGAACTGAACTTTAACTGGACGACCCGCTAATTTTGAAAACTCTTGATCAAACTCGGCCAGATGTCTGTGCTGTCCACCAGCCGAATAAGCATGCATTCCTTCAGAGAGCTCCGCATGTAGTAGATTTTCTTTGGGCGAGCGCCCTGCCCCAGAGACGCCAGTTTTTAAATCGATTATAATTTGTTCTAAATTTATAGCATTAGCAGAAATTAACGGACGAAGCGCAAACTGACCTGCAGCGGCGTTGCAACCGGTACATGCAACAACACGAGCTTCAGAAATTTCTGCCCGATAAAATTCAGTAAGGCCATAAACTGCATCTTTCTGTATATCAGGGGCATAATGCTCCTTACCGTACCATTTACGGTATACGCTGGTATCGTTAATCCGAAAATCAGCTGATAAATCAACTATCTTTAACTCACGCGGCAGTTCCATAATTACTGATTGGGATGTAGCGTGTGGTAGTGCGCAAAATACCAAATCAGCGTTCAGCATATCGATATCAGCAATTTTTTTCAACTTAGGCAAATCAAGATGCCGCAAATGTGGAAATACCGCTGAAATCTCCATTCCAGCTTTTCTATCTGCTGAAAGTGCTTGAATTGACATTTCAGGATGCGAAGAGATCAATCTGACCAGTTCTGCGCCAGTATAACCGCTCGCTCCTAGAATAATTACCTTATAGACCATTGCTTATGCCCTCTCCAGGGTTTGCGTATGCGAGAAAATTGAATAGCTTTCAACAAATGATTATTATTTTATCTGAGCAATTCTAAATTTAAAATTTAACTTTGACTAAAAAAAACGCTTTAGAAAATAAAACGTATACTTTTTAATCAAATCTAAGTATTTTTTTAACATAGATAGTTGGAAGGTATTCCTTAAAAAAGTCCATAGCCCAAAATTAATTCACATGGTATTAAAAAAGCATAAGCGAACTTGGGGTGTTTTAATGGATTGGGACAAACTTCGGATTTTTCACGCTGTGGCCGACGTCGGATCACTAACACACGCCGGTGATGTGCTACATTTATCTCAGTC
The DNA here is from genome assembly GCA_002698165.1 of Planktomarina sp. Lineage (GTDB taxonomy): Bacteria > Pseudomonadota > Alphaproteobacteria > Rhodobacterales > Rhodobacteraceae > Planktomarina. The sequence goes on from NZVF01000082.1 coordinate 1,589, forward strand.
TGCTGTATCACGGCAAATAAGAGCTCTTGAGGAGTCTCTTGACGCGACCTTATTCCACAGACATGCGCGCGGTCTAATCTTAACCGAACAAGGAGAACTTTTATTTGAAGCTACTCAGGCTATAAGAAAGCGCCTGGATGCAGCATCAGCGCGGATCCGAGATAGTGAGGATGAAGTTTACGGAGAGTTACGCGTTACTACCACAACCGGGTTTGGTTCATTATGGCTAGCACCACGCCTACCTCACCTTTATGAAAAATATCCTGACCTTAACGTGGACCTGATGTTGGAAGAACGGGTTCTCGATCTTCCAATGCGCGAAGCCGACGTAGCCATCCGTATGAAGGAGCCAAGCCAAGCTGATCTCATTCGAAAAAGATTAATGTCGGTGAAAATGCGACTTTATGCATCGGATCATTACATTGGAGAACGGGGATATCCTGAAACGTTAAATGACTTAAAGTCCCATCGTATTATCTGCCAAAACCCAGATGCGCCTCAAGTTGCCATTAGCGCAGCTTTGGTTCAGAAACTATTAAGCTATCAACCTCAGTCAACACTCACGGTCAATAATTATTTTGGCGTGCTTCAGGGCGTAATCAACAATTTAGGAATTGGTGTATTGCCAGATTACGTTACCCATGATTTTCCTGACCTAATACGTGTGCTACCAGAAATAGAACCAACCGAAGTACCGGTATTTCTAGCCTACCCAGAAGAATTACGGCATTCTAGACGAATTGCTGCGTTTCGAGATTTTGTTCAGGACGAAATTATTGCTCGTCGTCGAACTGAACGAGATTTCAATAAAAAATAAAGGGAACACTACAAAAAAAAATGGGGAATGTTTTACCTAACCCTTCCCTAAGAATTAGGTGAAAATAATCGAATATATTTAAGAGCTTTAAGTTTGACACAAGTAAAAATGTAAATTTCCAATTTTGTAATTTAAACACTTGACGGTTTATACAACTCTGGCATCTAGTTTCTGTTAAGCAAATTTATTTGGTGAAAAGCTTTTTCTAAGGGTGTCCCTTTAATATAAAAAATTACGTTTCTAAAAGGAATAGAGATTGGAAGACCCAGTAATTACGTCTGACGTTATCGAGGCTCATGGACTTAGCTTGGAAGAATATAATCAGATCCTTAAACTTCTTGATAGATCACCCTCTTTCACTGAATTGGGTATATTTTCAGCAATGTGGAATGAGCATTGTTCGTATAAGTCATCAAAAAAATGGCTTCGAACCCTACCCGTATCAGGTCCACAAGTAATATGTGGGCCCGGCGAAAACGCCGGTATTGTAGATATTGGGGATGGACAGGCGGTCGTCTTTAAAATGGAAAGCCATAATCATCCTAGCTATATTGAACCCTACCAAGGTGCAGCCACTGGTATGGGTGGAATTTTGCGCGATGTGTTTACAATGGGCGCTCGACCAATTGCNGCAATGAATTCTCTTTCCTTTGGNCAGATACTTCATCCAAAAACNAAAGCACTGGTTGCAGGAGTTGTTTCAGGTATTGGCGGTTATGGAAATTGCTTTGGAGTTCCAACCATNGGTGGTGAAGTTCGTTTTGATTCAGCGTATGACGGTAATTGTTTAGTCAATGCTTTTGCTGCCGGGTTAGTAGATACAAATAAAATATTTTATTCCGCCGCNTCAGGGGTGGGAATGCCAGTCGTGTATCTNGGCGCAAAAACTGGCCGTGATGGCGTTGGTGGCGCTACAATGGCCAGCGCAGAATTTGATGAGGCTATTGAAGAAAAACGTCCAACAGTTCAGGTTGGCGATCCATTCACAGAAAAACGGTTAATGGAAGCAACATTAGAACTAATGAGNACAGGAGCAGTTATTTCGATACAAGACATGGGCGCCGCTGGGCTGACTTGTTCGGCGGTAGAAATGGGCGACAAGGGAAATTTAGGCATACAACTTGACTTAGAACAAGTTCCAACAAGAGAACCTAATATGACAGCCTATGAAATGATGTTNTCCGAATCTCAAGAACGCATGCTGATGGTATTGGACCCAGGGAAAGAAACCGAAGCAAAAGCAGTATTTGAAAAATGGGACTTAGATTTTGCAATAATTGGCAAAACTATTTCGAGGGATCGATTTGTNGTATTTTATAANGGAAAACTCAAAGCAGATCTACCTTTGAAGGCCTTGTCGGGTGCAGCACCTGAATATGACCGCCCATGGNTAGAAACGGTAAAAAGAAATCTTTTGGGCGANATACCAAATATTGATCCAATCGAAGGCCTAAAGAAACTGATCGAAAGCCCAAATTATGCATCAAAACANTGGGTTTATGAACAATATGACTCTCAGGTTATGGCAGATACTATTAAACCATCNGGGCTTGGCGCAGGTATTGTNCGCGTCCATGGCACTAATAAGGCTCTAGCATTTACGTCAGATGTAACTCCAAGATATGTATTCGCAAATCCTTTTGAGGGTGGAAAACANGCAGTTGCAGAAGCATATCGTAATCTTACTTCTGTGGGCGCTGTACCTCTCGCAATTACCGATAATTTAAATTTTGGTAATCCTGAAANACCAGAAATAATGGGNCAGCTTGTTGGNTCTATTAANGGAATTTCCGAAGCCGTTCAGAAATTAAATATGCCCGTCGTCTCTGGTAACGTATCNCTCTATAACGAGACTGATGGCATTNCCATCCTNCCAACTCCAACTGTAGGTGCCATNGGNTTAATCAGCAAAAGCACAAATGCTATAACCGGCNTACCTTGCGAAGGTCACAGTGCTCTTTTAATNGGAAAAACTTTTGGTCATTTAGGTCAGTCAGCGTTACTTANAGAGTTTTTCAATCGCCAAGATGGAGACGCGCCACATGTCGATTTGAATGCCGAAAAAATGAATGGAGATTTNATCCTTGAAAACANNGACCTNATTATATCGTGTAATGATTTATCCGATGGAGGNCTCGCTTTAGCAGCTTTTAAATTGTGTGAGTCTGCGGATATTGGGGTCTCGTTAAACGTTGAAGGAANACCTGAACTTTTTGGAGAGGATCAAGCGCGTTACCTGATTTCATGTAATTTTGATCAAGCANANACCTTATTAAGCAANGCCGCANAANCTAANNTACCNGCCAAATGCATTGGCACTTTNGGGGGAACCAANGTCTGTTTTGGAAATTACTCGGTCGACATGTACAGNATGAGCAATATATATCGTAGTAGCTTTCAATCTTCTGTCACTTGAATTTTACAAATCAAGGTACTATTTCCANCATAGGTTGGTCAGGAGAAAACGGATGGCAATGGCCGCAAACGATATTAAAGAACTTATAAGACAGACNTTTCCAGATGCGTTAATAACAATTACTGATCTTGCTGGAGACGGGAACCACTACGCNGCCGAAATAATTGATGCCAGTTTTGTGGGCAAAAATCGGGTNCAACAACATCGGGCAGTTTATNCTGCGTTAAAAGGAAAAATGGATGGATCAAACGGAGAACTGCANGCTTTGGCCTTAACAACAAAAATACCAGAGGACTANTAATACGAAAGNTCNNTATATTNCAATNGTAAGTTAAAAACATCAATACCGTTTAAAGCTTTTAAAAAAAGTATCTTGGGGTTTAGAATAAGAACCAAAAGGGATAAAGAAAACCTTTAAAGTAATATCACCAAAAAAGGACAAAAAATGACCGCTGAAAATAAAATTCGAGAGACAGTAGCATCAAATGATATTGTTCTTTTTATGAAAGGAAACGCGTCAATGCCTCAGTGCGGTTTCTCAAGCCAAGTAGCTGGGATTCTGAACTATATGGGTGTTAACTATAAAGATATCAATGTATTGGAGGANGAAGAGATCCGACAGGGTATTAAAGATTACTCAGATTGGCCGACAATTCCACAGCTTTATATAAACGGAGAGTTTATTGGTGGATGTGACATNGTTCGAGATATGGCATTATCNGGTGAGTTTGACGGACTNCTTGAAGAAAATAATATCGCCTACAACAAAGANGCAGCCGAGGAAATAAGAAAAGCTAATACGAAGTAANCAAAA
>NZVF01000082.1:5640-9132 GCA_002698165.1 Planktomarina sp.
TTNATNATTTCAAATNACTTACTTTGCCTCTAAATTATCAGCNAAAGTTTCAGCTTGAACGGAGAGCTTCGTCAACTGAGTGACCAATTCGTTTTTGATAGTAGTTTTATCCACTACTTTGCCAGAAGCGTTCTCGAGAGTTAACTTTAACTGAGAAATTTCAGCTTCTACCGTATTAATCTTTTCCTGAAGAGAAATTGCTCTATCGGCTGTCATCAAGCCAGAGATCAATAACATTTGTGATTCAGATAGTTTGCTTGATTGAGCTACTAAAGCTTTTGCATCNGCACCCAATATTTCTGCCGCTGCTTTCAAAGATTCTTCTTCGCCATCCGGGCAAGCCACGGCAAATGAACGGCCACCTATGGTTAAATTTACATCAGGCATCTTTTTGATCCTCNGCAGAAGCAGTTAGCGTNTTGACCAGTACGTTTATTTGAGATTTTTCCGCATNCCATTCTTTTTTCAAATTATCAATTTCTAGCTCNAGGGCACCATTAATAAGTGCAGGATCCCCGACCCCTTTCAAATTCGCATCGCGTAATTTCTGGTTAATCTCACGTAGTTGAGTATTTGATTGCGCCAATATTGATAAAGATTTTTCTAAATCCATTACAGNTTTNGCCAAGTCATTTGTATNATTTTGAGGTTTAATTAATTCCTNNGACGCAACAGCAATCCGAGATAAAGCTGATGATAGTCTTTTTTCAAGAGTAGNAAAATCATTCATAATTCACCTTTTTAATANTGACACACAGATTAATGACATAACTCGAATCAAACCCCTNTTTAACAATATATTGCAAGAGTAGTAAAAGATCCAAGACCACTNGAAATTTATAAATAATCGAGCTGTGTTGGCTTACTTGATATTTTATCTTTAGTTGATAGGAAGAAAAAAGAATAGGTCAAATGGAAAGGTCAAATAGTGGATCTCAAAGAACTTGCCNCAAAAAATCCNTCTCANTGGAGAAAAGCTGCNGCCATNNGAGNACTCGCCCTTGANGCTGTTGCCGCAGCCAATTCTGGTCANTCAGGGATGGCAATGGGAATGNCAGATGTTGCTACCGTCTTATTTGAAAAACACTTAAAATTTGACTCTTCNGCCCCAAACTGGCCAGANCGCGATCGGTTTATTCTGTCTGCTGGTCACGGATCAATGTTGTTATATTCGTTACTGCATCTGACGGGTTATGCTGACATGACCCTGGATGAAATCAAAAACTTTCGTCAGTGGGGTGCCAAAACTGCCGGTCATCCAGAATATGGCCATGCAACTGGAATTGAAACCACGACTGGACCTCTTGGGCAGGGNCTTGCAAACTCTGTTGGGTTTGCAATTGCAGAAGAAATTTTACGTGCGACCTATGGNGAAGAAATTCAAAGCCACAATACCTATGTAATTGCAGGCGATGGATGTCTAATGGAAGGGATNAGCCAGGAGGCTATTAGTTTGGCAGGTCGTCAGAAGTTAGGCAGCCTGATTNTGCTATGGGATAATAANAATATCACGATTGATGGTAAAGTTGAATTATCTGACAGCACGAACCAGGTACAGCGCTTTGAAGCCTCAGGATGGCATGTNCAAGCAATTGACGGACATGACCCTGACGCAATTGATGCGGCTCTAACCTTTGCTCGTCAGTCAGNTCAACCTTCGATGATTGCATGCAAAACTCACATTGCTCTTGGTCATGCGGCGCAAGATACTCCAAAAGGGCATGGCGCTTTAACCGATGCCACTCAATTGCTTGCTACAAAGGCTGCCTATGGTTGGAATTATGACGCATTCGAAATCCCAGAAGACATTAAAACGGCTTGGAAAGAGATTGGTCGACGGGGCACNCAACGACGCATAGATTGGGAGGAGCNGTTTAAGAAGCTTTCTTTATCTCGNCAAACAAAGTTTACANAAGCTTTTGCAAAGGAACCTTCAAAAAAACTTAACAAGGTTATACGGACNATAAAAANAGAAGCTTCAGAGCATCTTCCTAAAATTGCAACGCGAAAAGCATCTGAAAATACTTTAAAGCTAGTAAATCCAGTAATGCAGGAAACTGTTGGTGGCTCCGCTGATTTAACAGGATCAAACAANACTAAAACAGACGATATGGGTGTTTTTGATCAAAANAACCGTAAGGGTCGTTATATCTATTTTGGNATTCGAGAACACGGTATGGCTGCTGCTATGAATGGGATAGCGTTGCATGGCGGCCTTCGTCCATATGGCGGCACATTCATGTGCTTTACTGACTACGCCCGCGGTGCAATGCGATTATCAGCCTTAATGGGTATCCCAACCGTGTATGTAATGACCCATGATTCCATCGGACTGGGTGAGGACGGCCCAACTCACCAACCCGTGGAGCATTTAGTTATTTCGCGCGCAACTCCCAATACCATAGTGTTCAGGCCAGCGGATGCTACTGAAACAGCAGAAGCATGGGAAATAGCATTGAGCCAATCGAAAACCCCAACTGTGATGGCTCTTTCTCGTCAAAGCTCACCGGCGGTACGTACAGAATATAAAACCACTAACCTCAGCGCAAAGGGGGCATATATTTTAGCTGAAGCCGTGGGTAAACGTAAGGTGATCCTAATCGCAACAGGCACGGAAGTGTCTTTAGCGATGCAAGCTCGTGATAATTTACAATCCAGCGGTATTGGAACACGTGTTGTTTCTATGCCCTGCATGGAATTATTTGCTAAACAAACTGACTTGTACCGAAAGCGTGTTTTACCAGGAGGTGCAGTACGTGTAGCTGTAGAAGCAGCCGTACGCATGGGCTGGGATCAATGGTTATTGGGAGAGAGAGGTAGAGAATCTAAAGCAGGATTTGTTGGGATGTCTGATTTTGGTGCTTCTGCGCCAGCAGAAAAATTATACCAAGAGTTTGGCATTACCACCGAAGAAATTATTCAAAAAGTGAAGTTATTACTTAAAAATTAAGTAATATATTTACTTAGATCACTTGTTTTGAAGAAATTACAAAGTGTTATCGCTATCAATAATATTTTAACTTTCATTCTACAGGGCGCCTTGTTAAGGCAAAAATATAGGCATTTAGGGTAAATAAAATGACTGTAAAAATTGGTATAAATGGTTTTGGACGTATAGGCCGCTGCATTTTGGCGCATATAGCTGAATGTGGGCGCACTGATTTAAAAGTATCTAAAATAAATGCTACCGGTTCTTTGGAAACGAGTGCTCATTTAATGAGATACGATAGTGTTCATGGTCGTTTTGCGGGGAGTATATCAACTGAAAATGGACACTTAAATGTGGGACAAGGTCCTATTAAAATGTTATCGTCATACGACCCATCGGAACTGGATTGGACAAACATAGATGTCGTTCTTGAGTGTACGGGAAAATTCAACGATGGACATATTGCCAAGGTTCACCTCGCACAGGGTGCAAAAAAAGTATTAATTTCTGCACCTGCTGACAATGTGGATCGGACGATTGTCATAGGTGCTAACGATAATACT
>NZVF01000083.1 GCA_002698165.1 Planktomarina sp.
GGTTATGATGTTGATTAAATTTTTAACTAAACTTTCAAAGTTTATCTTTTAGAAAAAATGAAAATGCGCTGGTATATTGGCCTTATGACTGGAACAGTTTTAGATGGAAACATCGACGTTGCATTTTTGCGTACTGATGGGGAAATTATAGAAGAATTTGGTTACTATAATTTGATGCCTTATGATAAGGAAGTAAAAGAACTACTCGTTAAAACTATCGATGAAGCTCAAATTTGGAATTTTAATGGTACTGAGCCAGAAATCTTTTCTAGGACAGAAGCGGCGCTAACAAATTCTCAAACAGCAGCTGTTCAGAAATGTATCAAGCTTTCAGAAATAGATGAAAATGAAATTGGGGCCGTTGGGTTTCATGGACAAACTGTTTTACACAGAGCTCCTCGCGGATCATTAAAAGGAGCAACGCGACAATTAGGTGATGGTCAAGAAATGGCCAACCAACTCGGCATTCCAGTCGTTTATGACTTTAGATCAAATGATATGAAAGAAGGTGGACAAGGCGCACCACTTTGCCCAATTTATCATGCAGCAATACTCAAAAAGATTGGGGCAACTTCGAATACAGCAATACTAAATTTAGGTGGTTTAGGAAATTTAAGTTTTTCTTCCGAAGAATTTGGACTAATTGCTTTTGACACCGGGCCAGCCAACGCTCCGCTAAATGACTGGATAAAGCTAAGTAATATTGGCGAAATGGATATAAATGGCGACATTGCTGCAAAGGGAAAGGTCAACGAAAGAAAATTATCTGAGGTATTATCAGACCCCTATTTTGAAATGTCATTTCCAAAATCGTTAGATCGTTTTAGCTTTTCTCATCGGATTGCAGAAGGTATGTCAATTGAGGATGGTGCTGCAACATTAACAGCATTGGCAGCAGCTGCAGTAGCCACAGGCATTGATCTCTTACCAGTGCGTCCGACACAGTTGATCGTTTCGGGCGGTGGGAGAAAAAACTTGACAATGATGCGAGAGATCTCAATTCGAGCTAACATTAAAGTTGAAACCGCAGATAGATATAATTGGCGCGGGGATGCTATCGAAGCAGAATGTTTTGCTTTTCTTGCAGCCAGAACACTGGCAAATCTTCCTATTTCATATCCTAAAACAACAGGTGTTGCTGAACCCATGACAGGAGGTGTTATCGCACATAAAGTATTTAATGCCTGATTTTAAAGATAGACAAAAATTAAAACATACCATTAAGGAAAATTTAAATGTTGGAAGGCATTGTCGTTTCTTGCCAAGCTCGTCCAGATAATCCTCTTCATGGACCACTTTTCATGTCAGCTATGGCTGTTTCAGCTGTGCAAGGTGGCGCAACAGCAATCAGAGCAAATGGTGTTAAAGATATAAGGTCGATTAAAGCGCATGTAAAAGTACCAATTATTGGAATAAATAAAATTTTTTCAGATAAGTCTGAGATTTACATTACTCCGAGCAAGAAATCTGCGTCGGATGTTGCTCGTGCGGGAGCTTCGATTATAGGTATAGATGCAACCATTCGTAAGCGGGTATTTGAACCTTTAACTGACATAATAAAATACATTAAAAAAGATTTAAACTGTCTAATACTTGCAGATGTCAGTAATTTAGATGAAGCGATGCAAGCTGAAAATCTAGGGGCTGATTTTATCGCAACAACACTATCTGGCTATACAAGCACCAGTCCAAAAACAAAAAATGAACCAGATCTAGATTTAGTGGCAACTTTAGTAAATAATTGTAAAAGACCAATAATCGCTGAGGGTCGATATGAAAACTCGCAACAAATCTCTTCTGCATTCGAGCTTGGAGCAGCTGCAGTAGTTGTTGGAACGGCAATAACAAATCCGAGAGAAATAACGCGTAAGTTTGTTAATCAAGTAAAGGATCGTTAAAATGAATGTGCTGGCAATTGATGGAGGAGCCTCAACTGCGAAATGGTGTGTTCAAAACCAGGAAGGTAAAACCTTAAAGTACCAAACCACGGGTCCATTAAGTGGTCATATCTTCAATTCTAAAACCAGAGAACAAAGTGAAACCATATTACGTAATATCTGCAAAGCAGCCTATAAAATTGCTCCTATTTCTAAAGTTATCGCTGGTATTTCAGGGTTAGATAGTAAATCCAATCAAGCAAAATGGATAAGCGGCGTTATAGAAAAATCTCTCAATATAAAAGATGTATTAATTTCAGATGATTTATTTTTTGTTTTCCTAGGTTTATCCTCTCCAGGTAAAGGACTGCTAGTTTATGCGGGAACTGGCTGTATCGCATATCATTTAACAAAAGATTATAAAGTCATACGCGCAAATGGATATGGTTACCTAGTTGACGACTGTGGCGGAGGTTTCTGGATAGGTCAGCAAGCCCTAAAACAATGGCTCCGAAGTATGGAAACACGTCAGCCAACAGCTTCAGTACTCGATGATAGATTAGTCAAAAAATTCGGATCAAGAGATTGGAATATTATTCGAGAAAAAGTGTATAAAGGGGGTCGAGAAACAATCGCAAGTATTACTAAAGAAGTACGTTTTGCAGCTAATTTAGGTGACCCAAATGCACTTAAAATTTTTCACGAAGCTGGCGTCGAAATAGGAAAGTTAGCAAATCGTTTATTCAATATGACTGAATTAAAAAAAACTGAAATGCATTTGATCGGCGGAGTCACAAACTGCCACGAATTTCTGGATACTGGTTTGAGAGGGAACCTTGATGGCAATATTCAGTATAGCCCAATTATTTCGAATAACGCGGAGATCATGGCAAGTATTGTTCAAAAATATAGTTTTAAACAACTGGCTCATCTTTCTTGATTAAGCTAGAAATTCTCCAGAGCGCCAAACTCTTTGAACGTTTAAATCATTATCTAACCATAAAAAGTCGGCTCGTGCGCCAGGCTTCAGAACTCCGAGCTCTTTCTCCATACCAATAAATTTTGATGGTAATATTGTTGCCATTTTTAAAGCATCTATGTGTGGAATGCCGACTTTATTAACCATAAACCTCACTGCAGACGCTAAATCTAAATCAGCACCTGCTAACGTCCCATTTGCTAGAGTTAATCTGCCATTTTTTCGAAAAATTGTTCTTCCATTTAATTCAAAACTTTCTAGGGATGTTCCCGTTGTAGCCATAGAATCACTTATTAGAAAAATAGATCCTGGAGATTTTTTTGCCCTCAACGCAACTCTAATTGCAGCTTCGTTAACATGAAAACCATCTGCTATAATCCCTGCAGAAAAGTGACCAAGTTCTAAAGCTGCACCTACCAAACCAGGCTCTCGACTTCCAAATTGGCTCATTGCATTGAAAAGATGTGTTACACCAGTAGCACCTGCATTGGCCAGCTCTTGTGCTTGAGCAAAGCTACAATCTGAGTGACCCAATGATACTATCACACCAGCAGCAGTTAACTGCTCAATATATTCTATAGATACAGCTTCCGGTGCAACAGTGATTAAAACTTTTGGAATTTTCTGAGCTAAAGTCTCCAAATTCAAGTAGTCACTATTATCCATAGGTTTAATAACTGATTTATCATGGGCACCGCTTCGCGAAGAAGCTAAATGTGGGCCCTCTAGATGCAAACCTATAAAACTAGGCATATCATTTTCAAAAGCCTCAATGGCACAATTTTGAGCTGCTTTCGTTACAGCAGGAACATCAGAAATCAAAGTTGGGAATAATGAAGTAGTCCCAAGTTTAGCATGTGTATCACAGATTTTTTCAAGTATTTGCAAAGATGGAGCCTCGTTAAGTAAATAGCCCCCGCCACCATTTACCTGAATATCTACAAACCCAGGACAAATTAAACCCTTATGCAATAAAGTTACTTCACAATCTGGGCCAACATCTTCCTCAGGTACTATTTTTAAAATTTTGTTTTTTTCAATTACAAGTGCAGCCCCAAAGTGCTCATCGGTACCATCAAAAATTCTCGCTCCAATATAAGCTTTTCTTTCAGTCATATTGTTTTGGTTACCTTTTTTAGAAGCCTAGGTTGATCTGGATTCCTGCCCCTCGATAAAGCTAAATTTTCAATAAAGGTGTAAAATGAGGCTATTAGAGCTACCGGGTCAGTAAATGGGTGACCAGTTGTCACAAAATCAAGTCTCTTAGAGACACACAGCTGATTTGAAGTTCCAAAAACCTTAGCTTTTTTTACAGCTAAATTTTCGCACACACTTGAAATAGAGTATTCCGCAGCATCTCTAGATATAAAAGCAAGTACAGGATAATTTTCTTCAACTATTTCTACTGGGCCATGTAAAATTTCTGCTGATGAGTAAGACGATGCATGAATTCCACAGGTCTCTATCAGTTTCAAAGAAGCCTCATTTGAAATAGCAAAAGAAAGTCCCCTTCCCAAAGTATAAAGCTGATTACAGTTTGCCAATTCATTTTTTAGATCAGACCATTGTATGCCAATGGCTTTATCAAGCATTTTTGGCAGTCTGTGAATTTTATTCAAAAGCTCATCATCTTTACTTATTTTAGCCACTAAAACTAAGCAAACTATTAGAGAATTTACAAAAGTTTTGGTAGCGGCAACACTTTTTTCGTTACCTGCGTTTAACGATATCGGAAATTTACTTTTTTGAGCCAAAGGCGAGTTGATGTTATTCGTGAAGCTAGCAGTAATGCATTCTTTATTTTTAACACTACTAATAACGCTTAGTGTGTCCGGGCTTTGGCCAGATTGGGAAATTCCAATACAAAGTGAATTTTTGAGTGATAGTTTTGATTCATATATAGAAGAAATTGAAGGCCCTAAAGAAACCACAGGTACGCCTAGTTGAATTTCAAATAAATATTTTAGAAATGTTGCAGCATGATCAGATGACCCTCTTGCAGCCGTCATTATAAAATTGGGCTGTCGCTCATTAAATATATTAACTAGTTGACTAACTTGTGACTCAACTTCATCCAAAAGGTTTGAAGCAGCATCTGGTATTTCCTTAATTTCCTGCAGCATTTTCGATTCGTATTGCATTACTACTGACTACCTTCAGGAATTCTTAATTCGGCAACAAAGTCGTAAGCGTCACCCCGATATACTGATTTAGTAAATTCTACCACTTCACCTGAACCTAAAAAAGATAGACGAATAACATTCAAGCATGCAGTTCCCTCATCACAGTTCAGCAATAAAGCGTCTTCTTTTTTTAAATTTGTGGCTTTAAGATGTTGTATAGCCCGTACTGGTTTTTTACCTAGGCTTTCCAAGGTTTCATAGAGTGAGTCCTCCACACTTAATGGATCAGAAAGAATAGACATAGGTAATGTGGCTCTTTCAATTGCCATCGGCGTGTCGTTAGCAAATCTCAGTCGATCAATTTTTGAAACAGTATCAGATGTAGAAATGGCCAAATTCATTATTTCTTCGGGCGAAGGTGCAGAAATTGACTTATTAAGCCACTTTGAGGTTGTTTTAATGCCTCTCAACTCCATATCCTCAGTGAAAGAAGTCAGACGTGATAAAGATTGCTCTACCCTCTGAACTGGTTCAGCAACTATAGATCCAGAGCCTTGTCTTTGCTCAACCAAACCACTTTCTACTAATGGTGCTATTGCTTTTCTTACTGTTACTCTGGAAAGGCCAGTCATTTTAGCCAGTTCTCGTTCTGGAGGAAGGGGGATTCCTGGTGGCAAAAGGCCATCTGCTATTGCACGCTCTATTTGACGTTTGAGCTGAATATAACGAAGTCCGCCTTGTTCCAAAAGCCAATTAGAGGGAGAAAATAATTCTCTGTAATTCATTCACTTGTTCTTATCTTGTTAAAGTTTTTAATTATCGCATAAAAGATTTCACTTTATTAAATATGATTTATGTTTAATCGACCTTATGCCTTATAATACCAATTTAAGAAATAAAAATACCAATTTTGCTCAAAAAGATATTTTTTTGACAAATGGTATTTAAGTGGTATCTTTTTATTTAAGCTTATTGTTAATATTAAAATATGATTATGCAGCGAACTGAACAGATCCATGAAAAAGCAAATGGCCTCGATAAACTTGAAGGTACTGAAATACTCGCAATACTTCTCGATAGCCAGGTAGAAGCTGCCAAATGTGTTTTACCTGCCATTGAGCCAATAGAGCGAGGAGCTCGGGCAATGGCAGATGCTATAATTAATGGAAATAAATTAATATACGCTGCTGCTGGCAGCTCAGGGCTTCAAGCGATGGCAGACGGTTTGGAGATAACACCAACCTTTGGAATACCAATATCGCAAATAAAAATTCTTCGTGCGGGCGGTCTGGAAGATATGTCACGTCCCAAAGGCGAAATGGAAGATAGTGAAGAGGCTGCAATAAACGATGCTAAAATTATTGAAGCTGGTGATTGTGTGATTTGTCTAGCAGCAAGCGGAAATACAAATTATCCAGTAACTATTATGGAAATATGCAAAAAGCTTGGTGCGACGACGATAGGTATGGCAAACAATCCAGATACCAAGCTTCTTGAAAACTCTGATATTCCAATTCTGCTACCAACCCCACCCGAAGTAATTGCTGGTTCAACGCGTCTTGGTGCCGGAACCGCCCAAAAAATTGCATTAAATATGATGTCTTCGTGTATGGGAGTTTATTTAGGAAACGTAATGGATGGCATGATGGTAAACCTTATAGCTAACAATGCTAAGTTATTTAAAAGGTCAGAAGAAATTGTAATGAACATCTCAGGCTGTAACCGTCATCAAGCAGCACAGAGCTTAAAAAAATCAAAAGGCTCAGTCAAACTCGCAATTTTACTAATTGAAGGTGCAAAGACACTGAATGAAGCAAAGCATTTTTTAGATAAAGAAATGCAAAATTTGAGAAGGGCAATATCCGCTTTGCGGGCAGAAGAAATTTAACCGATGCCGAAAGGCATCATGATTTCCAATAAAGGGAGGGAAATATGAAATTTGTAAATAAACTCAAAAAAAGAGTATTGTTGGCAGCAGCTGCAATATTCGTGGGAGGCACAGCAATTGCTGAAACCCAATTAGATTTTTGGAGTTGGCGTCAAGAAGACGCAGAAGCCTACAATTCAATAATAGCTGAGTTCGAAAAGGCTAATCCAGATATAAAAGTGACTTACACAGCCCATGAACCAACCAATTATGCTACTATTTTAACAACAGCCTTAGCAGGTGGGTCTGGACCAGATATTATACACACCCGAGCCTATGGCGCCTTTGAAAGTATGGCAGCCCCAGGTTACCTTGAAAGTCTAGATGGAAAAGTTGACCTATCTGGCTTTTCTTTTGATGAACTTTTAGGAGTTACACTTCGATCCAATGGCGAAGTATATTCTGTACCAATGGCATCGCAAACAATATTGGTTTACTATAATCCGGATATTTTATCTGCTAATAATATCACACCACCATCAACTTGGAATGAATTTAAAGCTGCAGCTAGTAAATTAAAATCTGCAGGAGTTGTTCCATTTGCTAATGGCTCAAANGATGGATGGACAATGGAAGTCATGGCCGGCGCGTTTATGCCAAACTTTTATGGTGGAGATTTCTTCCAGCAAGTCGTTGCAGAAAAAACTGATTTTGAAGATCCTAAGTTCGTTGGAGCAATGGAAAAATTTGCAGAGTTACGCGAATTTCTTCCTCAAGGCCATGAGGGTATAGACTATGCTACAATGAAGCAGTTATTTACTTCTGGAGTTGCTGGTTTCTTTGTTGGAGGATCATGGGAAATTCCAGGGTTTAGAGCTGCTGGAATAAATTTTGATATAATGCAAGGTCCATCTGCAGAGGTTGGTGGAAAACGAATGGTTGCTACATGGCTAGACGGTGGTTACGCGGTAAATTCTGCGTCAGAAAGTAAAGCTGCTGCTCTAAAATTTATTGAGTTCACCGCATCCACAGATTTTGGACAAATGTTGACAGATAAATTAGCAAACGTAGCCGCTGTTGAAGGAGCTGTTTCATCGGATCCTCTTCTTGCAAAGATTTCCGCTTTTCATAACGAAACAACCCCATACATTATGTTAGTTGGCTATCGCTTCAAAAAACCGACCGGTTCAACTTTATTGCAAAATGGATTGCAGGAGCTTTTTGCAGGCTCCAAATCNGCCACTCAAGTCTCTAAAGAAGTCTCAGACGGAATTAAAAACTCTGAGTAATATCGCCTCCCAAAGGTGTTGGGGTAGGCCTAACTAGCCTGCCCCACTTATTTTGATTTCAAAAAAGTCTTTTGTCTGAAATAATAAAAAAGAAATTCTAAAAAGTGAGAATTTATGGCTCAGATTAATATGCTAGGGGTCTCTAAACGTTTTGGCGATCTAGAGGTGGTTTCTGATACAACATTGGAAATAAAAGATGGTGAGTTTGCAGTTTTTGTAGGGCCTTCCGGGTGTGGAAAATCAACACTCCTCAGGCTTCTTGCAGGCTTAGATGAGCTGACATCAGGTGAAATTAATTTGAACAATCAAAGGATAGACCATCTTGCACCTGCCAAACGGGGTCTAGCTATGGTGTTTCAAAGTTATGCGCTATATCCACACATGACTGTTTATCAAAATATGTCTTATGCTCTTAAGGTGGCAAAAGAACAAAAGACAGTTATCGATAAAAANGTTAAAAAAGTAGCCAAAATCTTGCAATTAAGTGAATATTTGGANCGTAAACCAAAAGAACTTTCAGGAGGTCAGAGGCAAAGAGTAGCTATAGGTCGTGCAATAGTGCGGGAACCAAAAGTTTTCCTTTTTGATGAACCACTTTCAAATTTGGATGCAAAACTAAGAGTTCAAATGCGAATTGAGTTAACAAAACTGCATAAAAAATTAAAGACGACAATGATTTACGTGACCCATGATCAAGTAGAAGCTATGACCATGGCTGACAAAATTGTCGTCATTAACAATGGTAAGGTTGAACAAGTTGGCGCACCCTTAGAGATTTATAGGCGTCCCGCAAATCAATTTGTTGCAGGCTTTATAGGATCTCCCGCAATGAATTTTTTTTCTGGTGTAATTANAGACGTGACTACAACCGGGGTACATTTTGATATAAATAATTCTGGAACTTCAATATTTGTAAAATGTCCAGGTGCTGACGTTTCTATCGGTGAAAAAATCCAATTTGGAGTTCGCCCGGAACATTTTATCTTCAAAAAAAAGACAGATCAATTAATCACTGGAGAAGTCTACGCGGTAGAGCGCTTAGGCGGTGAAACTTATATATATATGAGTTCAGAAACTGAAGATGATGTTATCGTTCACTGTAACGGTGATAGAGAGGTCAAAATTGGAGAAAAAATAGATGTTGGTTTTTCGATCGAGGACTGCCACCTGTTTAATTCCAAAGGGTGGGCTATAAGGTAGTATCGATGGATAATAGCAGCTACAAACGTGCTAAAAATTTCAGAAAATTAAAAAGACAATTATGGCTATCATTTTTGCTTCTTCCGCCAGCACTAATCCTTATAACGTTCATTTTTTTACCGATGGCCTCTGCACTTTTGTACAGTGTTTACGACTGGAACGGATTAATAAGAGGCGATTTTGTTGGTCTCGAAAATTTCAGAAAAGTACTTCTAGACCCTGAACGTAATTGGTTCTTTTTTAATGCTCTGAAAAATAATGTTCTAGTTTTTATCTCTCTAATGGTTATCCAGAATGGAACAGCCCTTGTTATAGCACTCTTCTTGGCACGTGAGCCAAAAGGCGCGCGTTTCTATCAGGTAGTATTTTTTATACCAGTTATTTTATCTACCGTTATTATTGGCTTTCAATGGAAAATGTTTCTAAATCCCGTTTTCGGTCTAATCAATAAAATACTTAATGCAGTTGGTTTAAACGATTGGGCTTTACCTTGGTTGGGCTTACCTGAAACAGCATTACCCACAATGATATTGGTAAACGCATGGGCTTGGGTCGGTTTCCCGGCAATTGTTTTTTTAGCTGCGATTCATCGAATACCCCGAGACTTAATAGAGGCAGCACGCTTGGATGGAGGATCAGAATGGCAGATCGCAAAAGATATCATTTGGCCCTTAATGGCACCAGCAGTTACAATCATAGTTGTTTTAACCTTTATTGGATCATTTAATTGGTTTGAATTACCATATATAATGGCTGGCTTAGAGGGCTCGCCTGCATATTCTACTGACATGTTAGGTCTATTATTTTACAGAACAGCCTTTGGGTCGATCAGTGCTGGTGGAACAGAATTTGGAATTGGCTCTGCTTTAGCAGTTATTATTTTCCTGGTCATATTTGTCTTTTCTATTATTGCGACAAAAATATTAGTAGCCAGAGAAGTTGAATTGAATTGAGGTTTTAAATTTGAAAGCAACAAATTTTATTACAATTGAGAACCTCCTCATCCAAATCTTTTTGGCTACGGCAGCTATTGTCATGCTTTATCCCATTTTCATGATGGTTTTATCAGGTTTCAAAACAACGCCAGAAATCTTTATGTCACCTTTCTCAATGCCTAAGAAATTTAATATCGAAAACTTTCAAGTAATTTGGGAAAAAACTAACGTGCCACGCTACTTTTTAAATTCAATAATAGTTACTGTGTCTTCAATAGCTTTACTTTTAATAACCGGAACAATGGCAGCTTATGCCATTTCAAGNTATAAATTCAGAGGCGCTTTGATGGTTTCACTATTTTTTCTTTCTGGTTTAATGTTGCCGTTACGATTAGCTATAATCCCCCTTTTTATCCAATTAAAATATCTGGGACTTATAGATAGTCTTCTGGGATTAATTTTTATTTATACAGCTATGAGCTTGCCAGCCACAGTTTTCATTTTAACAGGTTTTTTACGTTCCTTACCAAAAGAGCTTGAGGATAGCGCACGTATGGATGGAGCTAGTGAGTTGAGAATTATGCTGGATATTATGGTTCCCTTAATTTCTCCAGCTTTAGTAATTGCTGGAATTTATAGTGCTGTTCCAATTTGGAATGATTTTTTCTTTCCGTTAATTTTTATACAATCACCAGAATGGAAAACACTGGCCCAAGGGCTTACAACATTTTTTGGTGAATATAGTATAAATTATGGTGTTTTATATGCAGGTCTTTCATTAGCATCTTTGCCAATGATTTTTATTTTTATAGCTCAATCTCGAAGATTTATTGCAGGAATGACTGCTGGCGCATTAAAATAACAGCTAAATTATAAATATCAAAAACCCAAACTTATTGATTTTAAATCAAACAAAAACTGTCTAAAATCAGTGAAAAATAAAATTGGTGCGAGAAATGCAAAAAGCTGTAATAATTTATTCAACAACCGATGGGCAGACAAAACGAATTTGCGAATTTTTGATACAAAAGCTTAAAGCCAAAATAGACATAGATTTATTTTCAATCGAGGAAATAGATCAAATAGAGCTCAGCGTTTATGATAAAATTATAGTTGGTGCTAGTATAAGATACGGTAAGCACAATCCAAAACTTTTCAAATTTATTGAGAAAAATATCCAAGTTCTAAGAGAAAAATCCACAGCATTTTTTACAGTCAATGTAGTTGCAAGAAAAGAGGGTAAAAATACCCCAGAGACAAATCCTTATATGAAAAAGTTTCTAGAATTATCAGCCTGGCAGCCAAACCTACTAGGTGTATTCGCAGGAAAAATTGATTATCCTTCTTATAAATTCACGGACAAGCAAATAATTAGGCTTATAATGTATATTACGAAGGGACCAACAGATACTTCAGGAAGCTTTGAATTTACGAATTGGAAGTCCGTCGAAAAATTTAGTGATCAACTCTTACAGAACTGAAAATTATTTAAATTTATTAGACGGTTTAAAATTTGACTTCTGGGGCTTTCGTGGATCACGAACCCACAGTGACCTATTAGGGTGCATACCAGCCCCATAAACTGCAGAAACTGCCGAGTTACGCATCCGATTAAGTAGACGGGTGTCAGCATCTCCAACCGATGGGTGCATACCATCATTTTCTGTAACAAGATCTTTCCAACGAGTCTCACGCTCAAGTCGTATTTCGTCCTGCTGAAGTTGCGTACAATTCAATTCATTTGTATTCAAATCAACTACTATTTCATCACCACTTTCGATTAAAGCTATTGCACCACCAGCGGCTGCCTCAGGGCCAACGTGACCAATTACCAACCCTACCGATCCACCAGAAAACCTTCCATCGGTCATAAGTCCAACTACAATATTTTTCTCACGACATAATGCAGTAATTCGAGAGGTCGAATCTAGCATTTCAGGCATTCCTGGCGCACCAAATGGACCTTCATATCGCACTACAATCATATCAAAATTTTTAAACATATCAGTTTTTGAATCCAGCGCCTTCAACAATTCCTGTTCACCATCAAAAACCTTCGCATTCCCCTTAAAAATGTTGTCTTCTAGGCCACCTTCAACCCCAGCCAACTTCAACACAGCACTGAACTCGGGTGATAAATTACCACCTAAAAGGCGCAATCCACCTGTCTCTTTATATGGATTTTGAACAGTATAAATAACATCTTCATCAGGTGTAGGTGGGTTCAGTCGATTGACTTGTTCGCGTAGAGTCTCTCCTGTGCACGTCAAAGTCTCGCCATTCAATAACCCAGCGTCCATCAGTTCTTTTACTATGACTTGCATGCCACCTTTTGCATCAATATCTACCATCGAATATTGTCCGAAAGGTCGTGCGTCTATAACCACCGGAATAATATTTCTTGATAAATTATTAAATTCTTCCGGGCTCATTATTTCATTCGCAAAATCTTTATATCCAGCAGCTCGTGCTAATTCAGGCGCATGTAACAATACATTAGTTGAACCACCAACAGCCATAGATACAATAATAGCGTTTCTTAAAGATTCTCTGGTAACTATATCTCTAGGGGTTATATTTTTATTAATAAGGTTAGCTAAATAATTCACCAATTCAGCAGGAAATTCTTCTAGGCGCCTTTCATCCTGAGATGCAGGAGATATCATATGCAGGGGTTGCATACCAACTACGCCAATAAAAGTTTGCATTGTGTTGTATGTAAACATCCCCCCACAGCTTCCAAAACCAGGACAGGCTTCTTTTGCAATTCTACTCTTTAAGCTTTCATCATCGCTGCCAGCCATTTGATAGGCTGTAATTAAGTCAATGCTTTCCCCAGTTTCTGAATCAACACCAGGTCTTATTGAGCCATCAGACATCAAAATTGCTGGCCTATTATGTTCTAAAATAGCGGCTAGCGTGCCTACAGGAGGCTTATCACATGCGACCACTGCAATAACGCCTTCTAGTCCAGTAGCACTAAGATGCTCTGACAAACTATCGTTGGTAACTTCCCTGCCTATTAGGGAGTATCGCATTTCCTTTGTGCCGTTCCTAATTCCGTCAGAGGTAGCAACAGTAAACTCTGGTTGAATTAGTCTTAGCGGCAATTGTCCAGGTTTGCTGCCAACTTTATCTTTAAGTGCATCATGGATGATGCCAACTTTTTGCGAAACACCAATATAACACTGAGAGTCCCCCTTATTACCAACCACCCCAACAGATGGTTCATGAATGAGATCCAAATCAGTACCTAATTCTCTGGCAATACCGTATGTTTGGGAGTTTCGACCAGGATTCTTATCAATTAAAACTGTATTCGAATTCTTCATTTTTTCTCCGCTGGGTCTTAATCAGTTTTTTATTTACGACTGCTTATGTAATTTATTTTCTCTCTCAGTAAATTATAAATCATTTACTTTTTTAGATCATAATTCACAAATACTTGGCCACATGAGTTACACAATTACTGATCAAGTGTCAAAACGATCAAAAGAGAAATTTAGGTTTCACAGTTTAATAACTTAGTAGGCACTTACTTTAATAAAAATACGGATTCTTGATCTAAATTGAATTGCCATAAAAAGTCTGCAATTAATTTACCTGGTACCCGTGGGCGGACTCGAACCGCCACGCCCGAAGGCCACAGATT
>NZVF01000084.1 GCA_002698165.1 Planktomarina sp.
GAGAGCTGCTGCCTTGGAAAAAATGAGTGGCAAAGTCACAGCTACATCTGGTGGCGAATTGATGATCGATTTTAATTAATCTTATTGAGCTTTCCATGCGCACCATGTGAGTGGGTTAAGTCATTAACCCCTCATATTGATTTGACACAGACCTTTAAGGTCAGAAAATCATAAAAAGGTCTCGAACCTGGTTCATAATAGAAGCTATAATATTCTAGACCCAATCTAAATGTAAAAATGTTCATATATAGGTTATTGTTCCAGTCTCCTGTCGTACAAAGAATCTTTAAGATCTCAAAAAATACTTTTCGCCCACTGCAGAAAACGTCACGCTGAAATTTTACAAGATTTTCAGTTTCAAAATCTTGTTGATGCGGAAGAAAATAGTCTGTTTTAAATGGTAAGCCAAATAGACAAATGAACCTTTTTTTCTTTTACTAGTTTCAAACTTATGTTTTGATCCCGATAAGCCAGGAGGGATAGCATGGATATTAAATTAGCACCACGTCCACAGAACGAAGAGCGGAGAGTTGTAGCTGTAAAAAGAACTGGCGTGATAGACGGAGAGCAAAACGATAATTTTGCTATATTCTGTGAAGTTGCCAAAGCACTAACAGGTTGGGAGTATGTTGCTTTCAGCCTATTTGATGAAAATTTCCAGTGTAAAATATCAACTACAAACGGTACCGATAATGACAAGGGCGAACGCAACCAATTTAATGTTTGCTCATACGTTCTGCTTAGCCCAGAACCAACACTTATCCATGATTTTTCAAAAGATGAAAAATGGCATAACCACCCCGCACTTAAGGAAGAAGATCACTTCCTTGGTTATGCTGGCTTTCCAGTGATTAATAAAGATAACTATGCTCTTGGAAGCTTCTGCCTGATGAATCGCAGCCCCAGCTCATTAAACAAAAAACAAATTGATTTATTAAAAGGCCTCGCAACCCGGATAGCACATCAAATCGATATTCAAACTGAACAAAAAGAAACCACAGCAGATTCTGTGCAAACAGTACTAAAAATTTTTAATTCGCAAGCAAAGTCTTCGAGCTTTGATGACTTAAATGCCTTTCTATCATTGTGTTTGGGTAAAATTATTTCGCACAATGATTTTCTTAAATTAAGTTCCTTAGAACTGGCTAATTATGATTCCAAAAAAGAAATGGCACTTTCAGCAAAGGGAATTGCCCTCCAAAAGNAAATGAAATTGCAAACTAAAGTAATGAAGCGCTCAATAATTAAAGCTGAGGATAGGCCCGCATTTCTTGATGATTTGTTGGGAGAGTTATAGATGTTTGCAAGGATTTTTGAATATAAGTTTACAAACTTAGATCAGGCGAAGGTGGCCGCAAATCACTGTTCGATGGAGCTAGGAGACAAAATAGATAAATTTAATATCCAGTCTTTAAGCATAACAATCGGAAAATGTGCAAGTCTGTCAATTGTTGCGAAATTTGAAAATAATTCGGATCTACAGAAATTCGAAAAACATGCAACGAGTTTAATTGATCAACTCCGAAAGACTTTTACTTTCAAAGAGGGTGGATTTCCTGGGATAATGATTTTCAATTATGAAGGCGAGGCGGCACTGGAAAGTATTGAGTTGAGCTAAACTCCCTTTCCAAACTCTTCCAATAGCTTACAATAACCCACCTGACCTTTCATAAAGCTCTCAAGGCGGAAGAATTCATTTGGCGCATGAATTTGCTCATCTTCCAACCCAAAAGCAAACATCGTAGCATGGACCCCAAGCTCATCAAGGAGCATCGACATAACAGGAATTGACCCCCCCACGCGAATGTTGAAGGGCTCTTTACCATACAGATCATGTAAAACACGCCCTGCAATCTGACTCGAATTATGGCCGTGAGGAACCAAAAAAGGATTTGCACTACCTGCCAGTTGCTTGACTTCGACACTCACACCTGGCGGAACATTGTTTTCGATATGGATACGCAATAACTCATATATTTTTTCAGGTTTTTGATTTGCCACTAATCTACATGTTATTTTTGCATGTGCTTTGGCGGGAAGTACTGTTTTGGTACCCTTGCCTTGATAGCCCCCCCAGATCCCGTTTAACTCGTAAGTTGGCCGCGCCCAAAGTCTTTCAGGAGTGGTATAACCAACTTCACCAAATGTTTCTGTTACACCCAGTTCTTTTGCATAATTTTCGTCATCAAAGGGAATTTTCGCGATAGCCTTTTTGTCTTCAGCCGTCAGATCTACCACATCGTCATAAAATCCATCTACAGTAATCTTTCCATCTATTCCCTTCATGGAAGCGATAATATGCGACAGAGCATGTATTGGGTTTGCTATGCCACCACCATGCATTCCAGAGTGCTGATCGCCCTTAGCTCCAGACACTGTGACTTCACATCCGACCAAACCCTTTAATCCCGTTACTAGACTGGGTTGGTTTTCACCCCATTGGCCACCATCAGAAGAAAAAATCATGTCAGCGTTTAGAAGTTTTGCATTTTCCTTAATAAATGGTGCTAAAGTTGGAGATCCAATTTCTTCCTGGCCCTCAAAAAAGAATTTTAAGTTGACTGGTAACTGACCGGTTGAAGACAAAAGAGCCTCAGCCGCTAGTATGGGCGCAAGCATGTTGCCTTTATCATCTGAAGCACCGCGTCCATAGATCTTTCCATCCTTTACAATTGGCTCGAATGGGGGACTGTCCCAAAGATCAAGAGGATCGGCTGGCTGAACATCAAAATGTCCATAAACTAGAATAGTTGGCTTATCTTCACCTGCCTGCAGCCAGTCTGCATAGACGACTGGATGTGTTTCAGTAGGCATCATTCTTGCATTTTTGAGGCCCGCTTGTTTAAGTCTGGCAACCACCCACTCACCTGCTTTCTCCACATCCTTAAAATGTTCGTCCGATGCAGAGACTGAAGGGATCGATATAAAATCAGAAAGTTCACTGACGAAACGGTTTTGATTATCTTCAAGATAATTGTTCCAAGACATTTTTAGACCCCACTTTTTAATCTGTTAAGTAATAATGGTTGGTTGCAATGTTTATTTCAACAAAATTTAGAGCTTAAACTTATATTGTAACCATGGTTAATAATCAGCAATCAACTGTACAAATAAATCTTATCTAAAGCTCCATGGATCTAACTTAACGGATTCAAATGGGTCCCGAAACAGTTTTACCACCGACGACCACCTGATCATAGTCCAAATGGCCAACTCCATTTTCAAATATATCCCGCTCCGCAACCCAAGCACGTGATTGGTCAAATATTTCGCGCGAATATGGCTCAAAGATGATCCTTTCACCAGGACCAAATAAACGAGTATCCATTTGAGCTTGATACTGTTCAGGAAATTCGTTCCGATAATAATGCGTATAAAGTTCCTGTCGATTATCAATATCAGATTGCGCACGTTTTAATGCACCAAAATACTTTTCAACATCTTCAGAATTAGCATCTTCGGCAACCATTACCGCCATCATGAANCTTGTGTCTAATACCTTTCTAAAACCCAACTGCTGCATAAAGTAATATGGCCCACTAAATAGGCTAGCCGCAGGTATGTTACCATCAATCAAGTGTTCCATACGCTTAAAAAGTAGTCCATCCGAAAAAGACAAATTAATTTTTTTGAGGTCCACGAATGGTTCCATCGCCTGAATTGTTGAGTAATGACTACCAGATTGATAGCCAACAGATATTGCCAATCCAGCGAGATCCTCTGGGCTCTTTATTTTTGAGTCATTAGGGACAAAAATTCCACATGGAGAGACCGAATATGCCTTTGCGTAAAGTTTTCCATGCCCNGAGGCAGCCGCAACATTAACAGTCCAATGGCAGGCAGAACTAACGTCACAAGTTCTGCCCATTTCATAAGTCTGATAGGCCCCAATGCGATCGCCAAAGTCGTGTCTATCGCCCTTAGCTGATAACAACTGGTCTTCTAGTTCATAATCAAGGCCAGCATCTTCAAAATAACCCTTTTCTAGAGCAATCCACTCATGAAGACGCATATGAGGCGCTATTATAAACTTTGCCATTTACCTTCTCCCAAGTTTTTATAAGATTTATTTTTCTTTATCTTTGGCCTGATGCTTGCCTTCTGAATTTTCATCAAAAGCAACACCCATTTGATCACCAATTTTTTTCAGTAATGGCATTTGTACAGCCATATCCATAATTGAATCTAAAGCCGCTGACACTGGAGTNTTCGGGCCGCCTGTGNCTGATGTTCCACCCAATCCTGTAACATGATTNACATTGATCGATTTAATCTTCTCAGCGGGCTTGACCATCTCACTTACAATCTTCGGCATTGCTTCTAAACGTGCTTTTTCTAACTCCATCGCTATCATTGCCTCAGAACGAATGTTCTCAGCATCAATACGAGCACGTGCTGCGTCAGCATCAGCAATTTTTACTGCTTTATCAGCCTCTGCAGCTTCACGGCGTGCAGCAGCTTTATCTTTNGCAACTTCCTTTTCATTTTCANAACGGATAGTTTGCTGGACTGCTTCATTCCGCGCCTGCCCTTCTTTAGCAATTTCATCAAGTTTTACACGCCTTTCTGCTTCGGCCGTCGCACGTGCGGTTTCAATTGATTCAGATACCATCACNGCCTTNGCTCGCGCAGAATCAACATTTGATTGTGCTAAAATTTCCTCCTGGCTTTTTTTAGAAATAGCTATTTGGCTATCCTGCTGCGCGATCGAAAGAGCCTCTTCGCGAGCAACTTCGGCNGTTTGAATTGATNTTTCCAAATCAATTTTAGCTCTTGTTACACTCAGTTCGCTCTCNGCCTTGCGCTGTGCAACTTCTGANACCTGAGCAGCTGAGAGNGTNTCTATTTCCTGCTGCTGTGCAATCTCTGCTCTACGCTCATCTAATTCAATAGCTAACCGTTTGCGCGCAGCTTCCATTGCAGCTCGACGCACGCTTACCTCACTATCAGCATCAATTTCAGCACGTTCCTTCTTGGATTTGGCTATNACCTCTGCCAGTTTNCGCATCCCAACAGCGTTAAATGCATTATTTTCATCAAGCGCAGCAAAAGGTGTCTGATCCANTGCAGTCAATGAGACGCTGTCCAATTGCAATCCATAGCGCGCCAATGTTTCAACGAGCATATCCCGAACATCACTGACAAAGGTTGCTCGGTTTTCATGCAGCTCATCCATTGTTATTTTAGCAGCGACTGAACGCAGCGCGTCAACCATCATGCCATCAACAAGTCCATGCAGTTCATCGCGTTCAAAGGTACGCTTTCCCAGAGTTTGTGCTGCGAGTGTAATCGACTCCTCATCTGGTTTCACAGAAACGTAAAATTCAGCGCCGACATCAACCCGAAGACGATCCTGCGTTATAAGTGACGCTTCACCACGTCGGTCTACATCTAAACGAAGTGTGGCCATATTAATCCGGCTAATCTCATGAAAGTAAGGAACTGCAAGCACCCCACCGTCGATCACAACACGTCGTCCTCTGGCACCTGTTCGAACTAGCGAAACATCATTTGTTGCACGTTCATAAAACCACGCAACAACGACAACAATGGCCACTAAAATAATGAGTAATAGGATGATCCAGCCTAAAGTGCTCATCTCGTAATCCTCCCTAAAATCCGTGCGCTTTACAAAGTAAATTTGATGACATTCCACCATCAGTGGGAATGTTTGATCCCCGGATCCAATGTGTCAAGTCACTCAATAAAAATGCTATGACAGGCGCAATATCAGCCGGTGTACCGGCTCTATCCATAGTTTTTCGATCTTCTTCTGCTCGTGCGCCCAAAGTTTCCAAGAAATCTTTAAGTATTGGTGTCTCAACAGGCCCTGGGCTTATTACATTCATTCGAATGCCTCGATCACGCCAAGTCCATCGATTGCGTAAGGTCCATGCCAATATGACTTCCTTAGAAAAAAAATAACTTCTACCATCATCATTGCCCACCTTCCAGCGATCGATGAACGCACCTATGTTGTCAAAATCCAAATCATCTGATGCTTTGATTGCATCCACTGATTGAGACCATCCGTGGCCCGCCAATGAAGCCACGTTAACGATTGAAGCATTATCGCTCAACTTTGGAATTAACTGGTGAGTAAAATACTTCAAGCCAACTACATTAACTGCCAACAATTGTTCCGCTGGACGCGTTGGTGGAAGACCAGCATTGTTGACCAAGCCATCAATGTCATTCGGCAATGCGTCCACCAATGCTTCAATTGTCCGCCTGTCACCAAGATCTGCTCTATAAAACTCCTCAACGTGATCAAAATTTTTAGTAAGGTCTACTCCTAGGACTTCTGCTCCCTGATCAGTTAAAAACTTTGCAGTCTCCCAACCAATGCCCGAAGAAGAACCAGTAACAATAATACGCTTTCCTTGAACTAAATTTCTCATTTTCAAAATGCCGGCGGGTATTGCCGTCCCCCTCTATCCATGGTGATCCAACGGGTCTCTGAAAACGTTTCCATCGCCCATTTACCGCCATGCCTGCCAATCCCGCTAGCCTTTGAGCCACCAAATGGCGCATGGGTTTCATCATTAATGCTGGAGCAATTTATATGACACATTCCTGTTTCTAAATGTTCGGACATATCTAATGCGCGTTGTTCGTTGCGCGAAATAATCCCACAAGAAAGTCCATATTCCGTATCATTATTCAGTATAATGGCTTCTGCATCATTTCTAAAAGATGCAACCACAGCGACTGGACCAAATGTTTCATCTCGCCAAATGTCCATATCGGAGGTTACATTAGTCAAAATAGTCGGGTCGACAAAAAGTCCATTTATTCCACCACCTAAAACAATTTTTGCTCCTTTCTGAACCGCATCATCCAGCTGTGATTTAACGCGGGCAACCTGTTTAGCGTTAATTAATGGACCGTTAACATTGGATTTTTCAGCGGTATTTCCTGTCTTTATTTTGCCCGCTCTGGCCACAAATTTTTGCAAAAACTCTTCATAAATTTTTTCATGTACAAGAACTTTTTCAACGCTCATACAGATTTGCCCCTGATGAAAAAATGCACCAAAGCTTGCCGCTGAGGTCGCACGCTCCATGTCTGCATCATCGAGAACAATCAAACTGTCTTTACCACCAAGCTCAATGCAACATTTTTTTAGGTGAGCCCCACACTTGGCAGCGATACGACGGCCAACAGGTGTGGAACCAGTAAATGAAATACCCTTTACAAATGGGTTATCGATCAACTCATCACCAACTTCCGGAGTTCTTCCCCGAGATGCAGTAATTACGTTAAAAACACCATTTGGAACCCCAGCCTCATCCAAAACTTCTGCAAAAAACAATCCACCAGCATAGGGTGTTTCCTCAGACGGTTTCAACACTATCGTATTGCCTATCGCCATAGCAAATGCAAAACCACGTGAAGTTAGAATGCCTGGAACATTCCACGGACTAATTACACCCACAACACCGGTAGGCACCCTTAAAGCGGTCGAAAATTTTCCATGCTGGGAGGGTAGAATTTCACCAATTGATCCGTAACAAAGTCCTGCTGCCGCACGAAATGTCTCTGATACATGACCCGCCTCAAACATACCTTTTCCGTAGCTTCCTCCACCCTCATGTTGGGCCGCATTTACGAAGTCTTGCGCACGTTTGTCCCAAATATCTGCTATCTTTAACATTACTCGCGCTCTTTCCTGGAACCGAAGTGATGACCAGGCTGGAAACGCTCGATGGGCCGCTAAAATTGCACGCTTGGTTTCAACTGCACCAGCATCCGGGATATGTGCCCATATTTTCCCATCTGATGGGTTTATATCATCAAATTGGCTTGGAGCAGCTTGCCACTGACCATCAATGTAAAGGCCTTTAATAACTGGACCAGACAAATTATTGTCAAGCATATCTATTCTCCTTCAAAGTCGCCATCACGACGGCGAAAAACCTGGACACGAGGCCGCCTGTAAATCTCAATTACCGGTAGCTTTCTATCTTCAAAAGCAGTTGTTTCTGTACCTGTTGATGGNAGCTTCGTTACCTCAGCTAATTTTTTTCCTGTTTCAATAGCATTNNTTCGAGCATTTTTTGCTGCTATTTCAATTTCTTCTAAGACTGCGTGAATTCGCGGGGCTGAAGCAGCCTCTACTTCTTCTTTAANGAATGATAGTGGCTCAACAGCCGCAACCGATCCAGCCGAGATCACGGAAGCATCATCAACTAAATCGTCAATATCTAACCCAATTTGTTGACTTGCAGAGCGTCTGGGCTGCGGACGCACCTCAACTAGTAAATTATCTTGATTAAATTTTAATTCTAATGGAATTTCATCAACCGAAACAGCTCTTGGATTATCATTTCCAACGCCAAGGTAAGCCTTTTGTACGGAAGGGTCATTAGTAAGCTGGGCTGCCGTATCTTCATGCGTAATCCTTGTGTTTTCAAGTAAATAACCACGATCTGCTATGGCAAGGCTTTGTTTTGCATTTTGCTCTACAAGTAAGATACCAATGCCAAGCTTCTTAACCGTTGCAAGATTTTCAAATAATTCTTTGCAAAGAATTGGCGATAATCCAAGAGATGGCTCATCCAACAGAAGAATTTGTGGTGCCGACATCATTGCACGACCAATCGCAACCATTTGTTGCTCACCTCCTGACATCGTACGTACGATTTGCCCCTGACGTTCTCGAAGCTTGGGAAATAACTTTAAAACTGGANCCAAATTAGCATTTTCATCACGTCTTGCTCTATTTGAGTATGCACCCAATAAGAGGTTTTCTTTAACCGTAAGATCGCNAAAAATACCTCTACCTTCAGGCACTAAAGCGATCCCNCACTCAACAATTTGATCTGATGAAANTTGGTTAANTGAAGTGGAGCCAAGTTTTACAACACCAGTAACTTNTCCTTCGCAAACNCCAGATATTGCACGAAGAAGCGTAGATTTCCCTGCACCATTTGCTCCNAGAATAACAACAATTTCGCCCAAGCTGACATTTAATGAAACTTCCTGCAATGCNGAATGTTTCCCATAGGATACNGANAGATTCCTAATTTCAAGCACTGTCATCTCCTAGATAGGCCCGNACCACTTCCTNGTCGGACAAAACATTATCNGGCGTACCTTCNGCTATTTTACCACCNGAAGCCATAACCACGCAACGGTCACACAAAGATCTAATAGCATCCATCACATGTTCTACCATTACTATCGTACGACCTTCNTCACGTAAGGCGTTTATAAGCTCAATTCCCGTGGCAAGTTCGGTTGGATTTAAGCCAGCCAACCACTCATCAAGCAACAAAACCTTGGGTTCCCCCGCGAGGACACGCGCTAATTCCACCCGTTTTTGATCNATATAAGTTAGNGCNGTGANAGGCATATCCTGCATCGAGTCGANGCCGACCCGTTCAAGCATTTCGAGCGCGAAGTCATCGGCTTCCCTGCCCCAACGCCTCCTGTGGCCAAATACTGCTCCAGCTTTAACATTTTCTAGNACATTTAAACTTGGNAGCAATCTTACGAGCTGGAATGTTCGNCCAACACCTTCGCGCGCTATCTTTTGTGCTGGCATTTCAGATAAGGATCGTCCTTTTAAAGATATTTGTCCCTCCGTTGGTTTAAAGACACCGGAAATCATATTCATCATTGTAGTTTTGCCCGACCCATTCGGACCAATGACACCAACCATCTCATGATTGCTTACATCAAAAGACATGGCATTTACCGCTACCAAACCACCGAATTGTTTGGTGACACCGNTTACTGACAAAATAGGACGTTTAGTCATCGCTTATCACGCTGAGCTTTGACTCGAAGTTGCTCAAAACGCCCTACGATCCCATTCGGCAAAATATACACAATTAAAAGGAAAGCCAGACCCAGAAACAAAGTGGATTGGTTTGGAAATTGAACACTGGTCCATTCCCAAATTATAGTAAATGGTATCACTCCAACCAATGGNCCCCACAGCCTCCCTGAACCTCCAAGAAGCGCCATAATTACAACCAGAAAACTCAATTGCGGAGAAAAAACCTGGTTAGGCTCGATATAACTCCAACGCGGTGCTAAAATTGCACCTACCAAAGCTGCAAAAAAACCTGTTGATGTGAACATAATTACTTTAGCCCATGCAGTGTTGATCCCAACATGGCGNGCCACTGTTTCATCATTTCCAATTATACGCAGTGCAAAACCTATCCGAGAACGATTTATNGCCCAACCAAAAAGGTAGACTACTGCCGCAACCGTAAGAAGCATCCAATAGATGTGTTGATCGCGGAAATCTGTCAAAACATATAGACCACGAGATCCTAAAAAATTATTTTGTATCCATGATACAAGATTGCGTATCATTTCCGCGAGGCCTAGCGTGAATATTACAAAATAAACGCCTGATANTCGCAGAGTGGTTATGCCAATCAGAAAGGCAAGTAATGCAGCAACAATTGGGCTTATTGCCAAGATCAACCAAAAGCTCAATTGGTAGTCAGACATGCCAGCACCAACTAGATACCCACCAACACCATAAAAAGCACCTGTAGCAAGACTGATGTAATGTGTTGGACCTGAAAAAAGTGCCCAAGAGGTGGAGAGGGCGATATACATCATTGCAGTAACACTGATTGATAGCCAATATCCATTCGTAAGCAATGGAACGCAAATTGCCAAAAGTACTAAAATGACGGCGAATAAAAGCTCAAGCAAACCTGACGGCTTCATAATGTACGCCTCCCAAAGAGACCTTGAGGGCGAAAAAGCAAAATCAATAANAAGATGAAATAGGCTGCTGCAAGCGTTAATCCNGGATCAATCAACGTCGCAACCGTTGTCTCTACAACTCCTAAGATAACCGCTGCAACAATTGCACCACGTATGTCACCCACTCCACCCATTATTACAATGATTAGCGCCTTAAGAGTGAAAACCACTCCAATAGAGGCATCAAGAGTAATAAACGTTGAAATTAGGGCGCCACCAACTGCCGTGACAACTCCTCCTAAAGCAAAGGCTAGTGCGGAGACCCGTGGGACATTGATACCGACCAGGCCACTTGCTTCAGTGCTAACAGAGATCGCTCGCACTGCTACACCTGAGCGAGTATGGTTCAGCCATAAGTAAAGCATGGACCCAATAAAAACTGCAATAATAAATGCAAGTAGGCGGTTTAAAGATGTTGTAGAACCAATAACAGAAATTGGCATAGAAAGGTAATTATAAGCAAAAAAGCCCCCCTCAATGGATACCATTATGCCGATTAGAATGAACGACATCCCAAAAGTTGCTAAAATTGAATCCACTTCCAAATGTCCCTGCGTTTTTGATCGCTTCACAAGTGGCGTAAGCAAAAAGCGGTAAATCAGCCAATTGCCAAGAAATGAAATTGGGATCACTAATATTATTGTTAACAAAGGACTTATTTGACTAGTAGTATATAGCCAAAATGAGGCCAAAGCCCCAAACACCAAAACCTCACCGTTAGCAAGATTCATGATACGGGCAACGCCATACTGCAAATTTAAGCCCATAGCTACGAGAGCATAGGTTCCAGACAAAAGAAAGCCAGATACAATTATATCCATGAATTATGAATTTTCAAAAAAGGGCGGGCATTGCCCGCCCAAAATTGATTTACTCAGACCAGCCACTTTTTACGCGAACGGGCACAGCTCCATTAACATCCGAACCTTTTACCCCACGAAAAACGCCATCTTGCCATTGCCCAACACTCCAAAATGTATTTGAAATATTGTTTTCAAAATTCAAAGTGCCCATCACCGTATCAAAGGAATTATCTTTAATATACTGCGTGACCACACCTCTATCGATGCTACCTGCTCCCTCAATGGATTGCTCGAGAATTTGTAAGGCTGCATAGGTATTGGCTGACGCCCAATAATCAGCAGTTTTACCAGTAATCTCCAAATGCGCCTTGCGATATTCAGCAACTTTAGGATCGTCTACATTTGTACCACCCGCACCTAGAACATTATTAATTTTATTTCCATAAGCACCCTTAAANGCCGGGAAACTTGTAGCAACCGCGGAGTAGTAGAGTGCAACATCTAAATTTTCGATGATTGCCTGTTCTGCTAATCCAAAACTATCTGGCGGGTATGACCAAGCAACAAATGCCTTAGCACCACTAGCTTTTGCACCTTTCATAACAGGCGAAAGGTCAGGAGTTCCGAGCGGATAGGACTTGTCATAAACCAATTCGAACCCAGCCTCTCCAAACAATTCACGTGCGCGATCAGCCAACTCAATACCAAAAGCATCAGCCACATTTACCATTGCAATCTCATTTCCAATGGCTCCAGCATCGCGTTGTTCTATTAAAATTTCGCGCACACCTTCAACAAATGCTGTCGTTGTACCGAGTGTGAAAAATAGGTTTGGATAGCGATCAGTCAGCTCTTCAGCCTTATCAGTAATTGCTGATACAGCAATCATTGGGTAACCATACCTACCATAGATCGGCGCTGAAGCAATATTGAAGCCAGTTCCGTATGGAGCCACGATAAAGTCTACTTTATCCTGTTCAGCCAATCGTTGTGCCAGCTTAATATGCTCACCAGGGTTGGTTTTGTCATCATACTGGATCAACTCAATGGTCATCCTCTTACCAGCAACATTCAATCCACCACGAGAATTAACCTGCTCTACCCAGAGCTCCACATTAGGCCACTGAGTAACCACCGCGCCACCAGCCAACGGTCCAGTTTTAGGCGCGATACTGCCAAGTTTAATGACATCTTGCGAACTTGCAGCGGTTGCTAGNAAAGCACTTGCTGCAAAAGCAACAGCTAGCGTGGTTTTCAAAATCGTACGTCGGAACATTTCATATTCTCCCTTATAAAATCAAAATTCGGTCCATTTTGTTTATGTGTACTTCAGACTTNCCAACAGATTTGTCTCAACCCATGTTGCAGTAGAGGTCACAGGACCGGAATCATAGGTAGTCTGGATTTATAAAGCTATAAATACAATGAAGATTATCAATCTTAGTTATAATTTTCATTTATTGAACATAGTGAATTAGTAGGACTTCTTAGAGATCTCCNTTCTAGAAGAATTGATCTCCCAGCTCAGAGCTNAAAATTCAGATGCCAAATTTAAAAAATTAACTAAGCTTTGACACCCGTTTTAGCGCTATGTTTTGAATGGTTGTGGTAAGGTTGCGACTTTGGTCATAGGTCAGTCGGGTCTCATTCCCAAAAGGCGAGTCAGCCAAAATACGCATGATTTCACCAGCACCGANATGAAAATCAGAAGGCAACCCAACATCATCAAAACTTTTTGCTATTTGTTTCATCTCATCCTCCCATCGAGCCGCATCGCACGGTAATCTGGCAATATTTGAGTTAGCGCGCTGAGTTAGATATGCCTGACTTCGTGTTGTTTCTTCCAGGAATAGTTCAAGAAACCCATGTTCTTCTGCGGCCAACATCACGTTAGTCAAAAGTGCATTCACTCCCTTTGTCATCGCAGCATATGTCATTTTAAAGGCAGATGCCGTTCCAATGGTGTGTCCTAACTCGACGAGATCAAAGCCAGAACCATCCAGCTGTCTCAAGCATCCAAGCTTATTTCCAGAAACATAAAGTCGCGGGTGCCGTGATGCATCTGGGGGAGCCCCAACGAGCCCCGCATCTACAAATTCTACCTTTTTGTCTTCAAAAAGTCTTGCAATGCTAGAAGTGAGGCTTGGTGCTATTGCATTTGCTTCCACAAAAACCATCCGGTTTTGTTGACTTTCAAGTAGTTGGGAAACTCGCTCGGCTTCACGGTATGCAAATTGTGTTGGTAGAACTGACATTAAAATATCTGCGCGTTTTATCACATTTTCTAAAGAACTCTGGGCTTCAATTCCTGCATTTGAAGCTCGCTTACAAGAAACTTCAGATCGGCCCGCCAAATCAGAAATAACACTGTGACCATTTTCAATAAAGGCTTTTCCAAGACCTGCCCCCATTTCACCAACACCAATCAGGCCAANAGTCAACTTAGTCATTTCTTAGTCTCCATTATTCCTAAAGATAAATAAAAGTATGGATACATAGTTTTTTAAGGTACCAAAATAAGAAAAAGCTATCAATATTTTAGAGTAGCAACACTTGCATAAACACTTCCTTGTTGGCCGTATAATCGACAAAAAATATCACGGTAAGAACCTTAAAACCGCGTAGTGAACATCAATTGCGATGTGTTCGTTATTTGTGATCCGATTTTTTTGACACCACCCGAGAACCTTAAGTTCTGCTTTCCATTAATACTATCAGAATTAATACCCAGAGTTAGACCACTACCACAGTTTACCACTGTGGAGTCTTGAATTATTTTATTACACATCAAACTTGGTGCCGCAGTTAAAACACCTTTGTACCACCAATTGGATCCATTGGTGTATGGCAATCTAAATTCTGGGGCAAACTCCAGTGAAATCTGCTCATTGGCGCCAAAAGATGCGACCTCCTTGGACAATGTAGAACCTACGTTAACATTGAACTTTGCCGTCTGACCAAATGATTTACTGCCGTCCATTGATAGAGTTGGCCTAACTTCAACACTTCCAAACTTCATTGGCCCACTGATCGACAATCCAGATGCTAACATTTTGCCTGGATATACCGACGTAGCTGTCATAATATCATTTTTAAAGGTCATTTGGTTGCTAACTAATGAGCCGGATAGATAGCCATCTAGAATCAGTTTTTGCGTAAGTTTACCTAAAAAGTAACCACCCGCCTTAATGCCCGTAGAGAATATCTCTATTCTGTTACCTTGAGGTTTTCTACTGTAGGAAAATGATCCACCTAAAAAACGACCTAAAGTAAGAAAATCTGTCGGCTGATATTCCCACCTAATCAATCCCGACGCATTGACTGTGATGGAGCCATCTTTCTTCTTGGTCGTAAGAATGTCACCTGCAGACATTGTAACAGTCTGACCATCGTCAGAGTTTCTAACTTTATTAATTGATCCAGTTATATTCGTTTGCTCGTTATTTGCAGCAAAATTCATTCGCGATTTATTGCTACTACTCAACTCAGCACAACGGTTATTTGCTGTCGACACACATCTGTTGTTTTTATCTATGAAATTTGAGCGGGCTGCCAACATCATAGCTGAATTCGCAGCCACAAAATCAGACATTTGTGTCTGAGAATTAGAACGCATTGTNTTAACCACCTCTGATTTAACTGCCGCAAAAGCTTCACTTGGCGTTAACTGTCGAACAGTTATCCAAACCGTGTCTGGAGNAGATGCAATGCCATGATTGTCNGTTACAACAAGTGAAAAGATCAGGTCTAGNTAAACCTCATTTGAAGTTAATACGGGAGCGGTAAAGGAAGGCTTT
Organism: Planktomarina sp.; assembly: GCA_002698165.1. Classification (GTDB taxonomy): domain Bacteria; phylum Pseudomonadota; class Alphaproteobacteria; order Rhodobacterales; family Rhodobacteraceae; genus Planktomarina. The sequence goes on from NZVF01000084.1 coordinate 15,338, forward strand.
GCGACAGTATAACTNGAGAGAGTTACAGATCTCCCNGATATCTGCTCCCACTTATATGAAATCGTATCACCAGCATCTGGGTCTGATGATGAAGAGCCATCTAAGGTGACTAATGAACCTGAAGCAATTAGTTGGGTAGAGCCTGCATCTGCAATGGGATCTTTATTAAATGAGAAATGCACCATTATTGTTACGGTATTGGCCAAAGACGATCTTCCATGATTATCTGTCACAATTAATGAAAATACTAAGGCCACAGGATCATCACCGTCATTTAATACAGGAGAGATAAATGTTGGCTTTGCAAGCGTAGGATCTGATAGCGTCACAGAAGGTCCTGAAGTCTGTGTCCACAAATAAGAAATAGTGTCAGCAATATCAGGATCTAATGACAGAGTACCATCCAAGGTAACGTTTGTTAATTTGAGGACGGCTTGATCTCCACCAGCATCAGAGGTCGGTGGAGCGTTGACGGAAACAGCACCTGAAACATTCACGCTCCCAGAGGGTGTGAGGCTCGCAAACCTTCCTTCATTTCCAGCCAGATCTTTATAGATAAGACTGTAGCTAATTGGACCCTCCTTATCGTTTATTGTAGCAGTATAGCTAGCGGTCCAAGTAGTGCCACCGTCAGAACTGGTGTAAGTTATCGATGTATCCTCAACAGGCTCTCCACCGGACAAGAAAGTTACTACCGGCTGCAAAATTGGCACATTTGCGGTAAAGGTTACGGTTACGACATCGTCAACAATAGCCAAGGAGGTGTTAGAGTTACCTGAGGTAATTGCCGCAGCACTTGCTTCTGGGGGTGTCTTATCAAATGTTACAGAACTTGCATCTGTAACCGCACTGACATTGGTACCCGCATTCCCCGAAAGATCATTGTAAATCACATTGAAGCTGATCCCCCCTTCCACATCACTCTCGTGTGTTGTGTAAGACGCCTTCCAATTAGTACCACTACCAGAATATGTGATGGCACCAGCATTCGTGATTGGATTACCACCTGATAGGAACGTCACTGTGGGTTGGGAGATT
>NZVF01000085.1 GCA_002698165.1 Planktomarina sp.
GTCAAGTCCCCTGTCGGTTAGGGGGTGGTTAACAAGCGATTTAATTACGTCAGGTGGAGCTGTTATTACGTCTGCTCCAATTAAAGCGGATTGGGTAACGTGATTAACTGTACGAATAGAAGCCGCTAAAATTTGCGTCTCATAACCAAAGTTATCGTAGATTTGTCGAATCTCGCTGATTAAGTCCATCCCATCTAAATTTACATCATCAAGTCGGCCAATAAATGGGCTAATGAAAGTCGCACCTGCTTTAGCTGCCAAAAGAGCCTGGTTCGCACTGAAGCAGAGCGTTACATTCACCATTTTTTCTTCATCAGATAAAACTTTGCAAGCTTTTAGGCCGTCCCATGTGAGAGGCAGTTTGACTGCAATATTTGGAGCAATTTTTGCGAGCTTTCGCCCTTCTTCTATCATTTTCTCTGCATCGGTTGCGACCACCTCAGCACTGACTGGACCGGATATTAAATCACAAATTTCTTTTGTGACCTCTGTAATGTTGCGGCCAGACTTGAGTATTAAAGAGGGGTTTGTGGTAACCCCGTCCACCATGCCAAAGTCGTTTAATTCAGTGATGGCATCAATTTCTGCGGTATCAACAAAAAATTTCATTAGTTTGTCCTTGATAGGTTGGCCTTTGTTGGAACAAGCTTTACCTGAGTTCTATGGGTACGGAAAGCCCTACTAATGAGGAAGCGTTGTGTCAGAACCCAGTTTTTTTTGCGAAGGTGACTTGATCGCTGTCCTGACCAGTAAACCCTTGGGTCAAATGCTCGATTATAAAGCGCCTGTGGGTGGCTGTTGGCAGGGTGCTTTTGTTGAGGTTCCCCTTGGTCCGCGCAAAACCCTAGGAGTGGTTTGGGGTGAAGGCAAAGGGGATTTTGAATACGCAAAAGTGCGCTCGGTAACAGGTGTCTTAGATCTGCCAATTATGCAGCCATCTATGCAAGAATTTTTACGGCGTGTCTCTGACTATACACTGTCGCCAATGCATATGATGTTACGTTTAGCCACGAGAGCCCCAGGTCTCAATGAGCCACCCTCCATGCAACATGTCTATCGGAAAGGCCCGTCTTCATTAGATCGCAAAACTGCTCAGCGACAACAAGTTCTAGCAGTATTACAGAGCTCTCCAGATACTGATTTCACCTTGAAGGAACTTGTAGAAGCTTCGGATTCTTCTGCTTCAGTGGTCAAAGGTCTTGTAAACGTTGGCGCCGTGAAGAAAGTAAGTATTCCCAAAGATACTCAATTTCCGATGCTAAACCCTTGGCTGGTGGGAAAATCTTTGTCTGATGAGCAAAAAAACGCAGTACTCCAATTGAAAAATGGTGATGCTGGTTACAATACTACATTGCTGAAAGGTGTCACTGGTTCTGGCAAAACTGAGGTTTACCTTGAGGCTGTGGCTGACTGTTTGAAACGAGGCCAGCAGGTGTTAGTCTTAATCCCAGAGATAGCCCTAACAGCAGAATTTTTGTTGCGGGTTGTGGAGCGATTTGGCGCTAGACCTGCTGAATGGCATTCTGGCGTTACAATGACCGAACGTCGACGTACCTGGAAAATGATTGGTCAAGGAAAGGCCCAAATGGTGGTTGGTGCGCGTTCAGCGTTATTTTTACCGTTCAAAAATTTGGGTTTGATCGTAGTAGATGAAGAACATGATAGCAGCTACAAGCAGGAAGACGGTGTTCTCTATAACGCACGTGACATGGCTGTACTAAGGGCGTCCTTGGTGGATGGAAAGGTGATACTTGCAAGTGCTACTCCGAGCCTTGAAAGCTGGGTGAATGTTGAGTCTGGAAAATATAAAAAGATAGAATTGATGAGTCGCTTTGGAAGAGCGGTAATGCCTAGATTTGAAGCCATTGATATGCGAAAAGAGAGCCTGTCCTCAGATCGATGGATTTCAAACAAACTTAAAAATCTTGTTGAGGCTCGCCTTAAAGTTGACGAACAATCGTTATTATTCATTAATCGTCGTGGTTATGCGCCTATTACACTGTGTCGTTCTTGTGGAAACCAAATAGGGTGCGATCACTGTGATGCCAGGATGGTTGAGCACCGTTTTTCAAATCGGTTAATGTGTCATCAATGTGGCGAGACTAAGCCAGTACCAAAAGTTTGCCCGGGCTGTAATAGAGAGGGTCAATTGGCAGCTGTTGGGCCCGGTATTGAGCGGCTTGCTGAAGAAGCAACAGAACTATTTCCGGATGCTAAAGTGGCGGTGTTATCATCAGATCTGTTTGGTTCCGCCCGTGCTTTGAAAGCTCAAATTCTAGATTTAGCGCAAGGTAAGGCAGACATCATAATTGGGACACAACTTGTAGCGAAAGGGCATAATTTTCCTTTGCTTACTTTGGTAGGGGTCATTGATGTCGACCTTGGGTTACAGGGTTCAGATCTGCGTGCCGCTGAGAAAACATTTCAATTAATGCGGCAAGTTTCTGGTCGTGCTGGCCGGACCGATAAACCTGGTACCGCTGTGCTACAAACTCACCAGCCGGAGCATCCCGTGATTAAGGCAATTTTGGAAGGAAATGAAGATATTTTTTGGAATGCACAAGCGGCCGAACGAAAAGCAGCAGGGGTTCCCCCATATGGACGGTTCGTTGGCATCGTCATTTCATCAACTGATTTTAAAGAGGCAATTGAATTGGGACAAACCATGGCTCGTAATATCCGCCCCCTTGAAAAAGTGGGTGCAGAAGTTTTTGGTCCTGCTCCTGCTCCAGTCGCACGCATTAGAGGCCGATCGAGGGTGCGTCTGTTAGTAAAAGCAAAAAAGTCTGTCTATATACAAAGTGCTATTTCTGAATGGGTTTCACAATTTAAACTATCGAAGTCGTTGCGACTATCAATTGATATTGACCCCCAAAGTTTCTATTAGGCCCCTAAATAGATTTACTGGGCTTAGAGTTATCATTNGGGTCCGCTAATTTTACTACGTCAAACATAATTTGGTTTAATTCAAAGTCCTTCGGAGTGTAGACTTTTGAAATTCCCATACGAAGAAGTTTTTTGATATCTTCNTTTGGAATAATTCCACCCACTATGACTGGAATGTGCCCAAGGTTAGCANTGGCCAACTTTGTCATTAAGTCTTGCATTAGGGCAATATGNGACCCTGACAAAATTGAAAGGCCAATNACGTGAAAGCCGCTGTCTTGAGCTGATGCAACAATTTCATCTGGTGTGAGGCGAATGCCTTCATAAGAAATGTCCATCCCACAATCGCGAGCCCNCATAGCTATTTGTTCTGCCCCATTTGAATGNCCATCAAGACCGGGTTTTCCCATTAAAAATTTCAGTTTTNGGCCTAATTTAACGTTAACTTCTGCAACTGCTTCTCGTATTTCATCCAAACCCTCTGTACGATTTGAGGGATTGGCACTGATGCCAGTTGGTCCGCGATACTGACCAAAAGCTCTCCGCATCACGTCGCCCCATTCTCCTGTAGTAGCGCCAACTTTTGCAGCTGCTATAGAGGGTGGCATAATATTTTGTCCTTCCATTGCCGCTTGATATAAACTTTCAAGTGCGTTTTGGACATCTTTATTGTTGCGTTTGGCGCGCCACTCACGAAGTGAATTAACTTGCTCTGCCTCGGTCTTGGGATCTACTGACATTATTACGTCTTCGCCAGATGTGAGCGGACTTATCTCGGATTTCTGATATTTGTTGACACCTACAACGGTGGTACTACCTCTTTCTATGGCACCGATGCGTTCTGCATTAGATCCCACTAAACAAGATTTCATATACTCAATTGCATTCACTGCGCCGCCCATACTGTCAATTAAAGCCAGCTCTTCAAGAGCACTTTTCTTTAATTCTTCGACCTTGCGATCAACAGTTGGGTTGTTGTCAAATAAATCATCATATTCCAGTAAATCTGTCTCNTACGCCATAATTTGTTGCATTCTCAGTGACCATTGTTGGTCCCATGGTCGCGGCAACCCTAAAGCCTCATTCCAGGCCGGTAGCTGNACTGCTCGTGCNCGGGCCTTTTTNGATAAAGTNACGGCAAGCATTTCAATTAAAATCCTATACACGTTATTTTCTGGCTGTTGCTCAGTAAGCCCAAGTGAGTTGACTTGGACACCATACCTAAATCGGCGCATTTTAGGATTATCGACGTTATATCTCTCTTGGCAAATTTGATCCCATAGATCTACAAAAGCGCGCATTTTACACATTTCAGTTATGAANCGAATACCAGCGTTAACAAAAAAACTTATTCGACCGACCATCNCGTTAAAATATTCTTTTGGAACCTTTTTTCTTAAGTCATCAAGGACAGCTGTTGCATTGGCTAGTGCAAAAGCGAGCTCCTGCTCTGGTGTGGCTCCTGCNTCTTGCAAGTGATACGAGCATACATTCATTGGGTTCCATTTGGGCATATGCTCACGAGTATAAGCTGCNACATCTGTAATCATACGAAGTGANGGTTTTGGNGGNCAAATATAAGTNCCTCTGCTTAAATACTCTTTTATAATATCATTTTGGACTGTGCCTTGNAGTGAAGTGGTATCTGCGCCTTGCTCTTCAGCGGTTGCGATATACAATGCAAGCAACCACGGGGCCGTTGCGTTTATCGTCATCGATGTGTTCATTTGGTCTAGTGGNATATCAGAAAATAGTATGCGCATGTCGCCGAGGTGACTGATTGGAACACCAACTTTTCCAACTTCTCCACGTGCCAGGACATGGTCGCTGTCATATCCTGTTTGGGTCGGTAGATCAAAAGCGATTGATAAACCAGTTTGACCTTTTAGAAGATTGTTTCGATAAAGAGCGTTAGACGCTTTGGCTGTAGAGTGGCCCGCATATGTTCTGAATATCCATGGGCGATCTTNTNGTGGTAGTGTCATACTGATGCCCTTTGAATAACGTNCGCAACATTATTTCGTAATAAGTGTTAATGGCGGAACAATAACANACTGTCAATTCTCTGCATTATCTGTATATTANCATGTGGTTNCTTNAAAAAACTNTAGCCTGATTANAATTATGTTTGATACGATAGAACTTCCAACTTGGTTTGTAGCGGTGGCAGCAGTATTTGCTTCTATCGCGGCTATTGAAAGAGCTTTGATACCGTCGGTNAGATGGTTTTTTCGTCGCCGGATGGAAAGAGTGGTTGCTAAGGTGAATCAACGCTTGGATCGCCCAATTGAACCGTTCAAGCTGGCTCGTCGCCATGATATGATACAGCGATTGCTATATCACCCAGATGTTATGCAGGCCGTGAATGAGTATGCTAAGTCAGAGTCGATCCCTGAGAACGTGGCCTTTCAAAAAGCCATGAAATATGCGCGGGAAATAGTTCCGTCCTTTAGTGCCACTGCTTATTTTACGATAGCAGTCAATCTTGCACGCTTTCTTTGCCAATCCATGTACAAGGTAAGCATTAGCCAATTTAATGAGGTGCTAAATCAGATTGAGGGAGACGCCACTGTTGTTTTTGTAATGAACCATCGGTCAAATATGGACTATATATTGTTCGGCTATTTAGCCGCAAAGAGATCAGCCTTATCTTATGCGGTTGGTGAATGGGCGCGAGTCTGGCCTTTAAGCTGGCTTATTCGCGCCTTGGGAGCTTTTTTTATCAGACGTAAATCTGAGGGCTTGTTATATCGCCGAGTGTTAGCGCGTTACGTGCAAATGGCGACGCAGGGTGGTGTAACACAGGCAGTTTTCCCAGAAGGTGGACTTTCGTTAGATGGGCGCTTGGGTGCCCCTCGATTAGGCCTATTAAATTATGTAATGTCAGGTTGGACCTCNGACGGACCTGACGTGGTTTTTATACCCGTTGCAATTAATTATGATAGGGTCCTTGAAGATAATATTCTTGGAAAAGCTCACAAAAGAGGTAAGCGCCGATTTGGTGTAAATATATTTTTACTATTTAAATTTATGACAAACCAAATCTGGCTACGTCTGACAGCTCAAAATAAAAGGCTTGGAAATGCTGCGGTAAGCTTTGGAGTACCCCTGAGCTTGAACGATTTTCATAGCCAAAAGAAAGAAATTTCAATTGTTGATGTGGGTACAGAAATTCTCTCTCGGATTGCTTCGGTAATGCCCGTTCTACCGGTGCCACTTATTGCAGCAATACTCATAAATCATGCGCCATTGTCAGCTGTGGAACTCAAATCAAAAGTTAATGACCTGATGAAAGATCTAGAACAAAATATCATCAATCCCACTCAAACTGAGGCAACTCGCGTCCTGGAAGAAGGCATAAACAACCTTAAAGAGCGCCAATTAATTGAATTAGGCCCAAAAGGATACACGATCAGTGAAAAGGGTCGTCAGGTAATCCCATTTTATGCCGCTTCGATAGAACACCTAATAGNTAAATCCAAAGAGTTATAAAATTACAAAATATGTAATAAATTAGTTGCATTATTACTTAGAGGATTTTATCCCAAAGATATTAGATATGATTCTTTCACGCCGTTTAAATTGAGGACTAATACATGCCATTGGATAACAACTCACTTTTTGCATCTTACAAGGCAGAACAAAAGAACCTNTACGAGATGGGCGAAATGCCACCTTTGGGATATGTNCCAGCCAAAATGTATGCTTGGGCCATACGTCGAGAACGACACGGAGAACCCAACACGGCCATGATCCAGGAAGTTTTAGAAGTTCCTGAGCTCGATAATTATGATGTCCTCGTCTTAGTCATGGCTGCTGGTGTGAATTATAATGGGGTGTGGGCTGCGCTTGGTGTACCAATCAGTCCATTTGATAGCCACCATCAACCCTATCATGTAGCAGGTTCTGACGCATCTGGCATCGTATGGGCCGTTGGTTCGAAAGTGACACGTTGGAAAATTGGTGATGAAGTTGTGGTTCATTGCAACCAAGACGATGGTGATGACGAGGATTGTAATGGCGGAGACCCCATGTATTCGACGTCTCAAAGGATTTGGGGCTATGAGACACCTGATGGATCGTTTAGCCAATTTACGCGAGTTCAGAGCCAACAGTTGATGCCGCGCCCGCAACATCAAACATGGGAGGAAAGTGCATGCTACACCTTGACCTTGGCTACTGCATACAGAATGCTTTTTGGGCACGCGCCTCATGACCTCAGGCCTGGTCAAAATGTATTAGTCTGGGGTGCGTCAGGCGGGCTTGGCTCGTATGCAGTGCAGTTGGCGAATGTCGTTGGTGCCAATGCCATTGGAGTAATTAGCGATGAAAGCAAACGCGACTTTGTTTTGGGTCTCGGTGCTAAAGGGGTCATAAATCGTAAAGAATTCAAATGCTGGGGGCAAATGCCAACTGTAAGCACTCCGGAATACGCAACTTGGTTTAAAGAGGCGCGTAAATTTGGGGCGGCAATCTGGGATATTACTGGAAAAGGAAACAATCCTGATTTAGTTTTTGAACATCCCGGTGAAACCACATTTCCAGTCTCTACCTTTGTATGTAAAAAAGGTGGTATGGTTGTGATATGCGCAGGAACGACTGGGTATAATTTAACTCTAGATGTTAGATATATGTGGATGCATCAAAAACGGTTGCAAGGGTCACATTTTGCCAACTTAAAACAGGCTGCATCAGCTAATCGTTTAATGTGTGAAAACCGACTTAACCCTTGTCTGTCAGAAGTTTTCAGTTGGAATGATTTACCNGAAGCTCACATGAAAATGAGACGTAACGAGCATTTGCCAGGAAATATGTCTGTNATGGTTCAGGCACCCCGNCCNGGTTTGAGAACCCTTGAAGAAACCTTGTCAGAAATGAAGTAGACNGTAAATCTTAAAAATTTAGGCATGAAATCGCTAGGTTTTATACTAATAAAANTAATAAAATTCANATATTTACATAAAAATNAAATGTNANTAAATGACAAACATAGACTAGTCCAAGAAAATTTTTAGGGCTACAAAGGGCTATGGTATTATCACACATAAATTTTTCTACTGANCAGGCTGAAGCTTTCGACGTCGTTTCGGAAATCCTAAAGTCGTGTGGGATCGACGTGGAAAACAACTTGTCCATACCATTATTTGACAGTCAAAGAAGTGTAACAGCGGTAATAGGCAAAGCTGGGTCAGGTAAAACATTACTTTTAGCGCAACTTTATCACGCGCTNAAAGAAACAGATATTAAAATTGTGTCTAGTGATTACGAGGGCTCTCATAAAAAAANCCAACGCAGCCTCGCAATTTTAGCACCCACTAATAAAGCGGCAAGTGTATTGCGCAGTCGTGGCGTTCCTGCAACGACAATACATCGGATATTATACACACCTATGTACGATCCAGAGTATGAAAAAATTGCCGCTTGGTTGACTGAGGGTGGACAAAGGCCGGANGTTGAAGGGGTAACCGATATAGCTCTCGATCGAGCTTATAAGTTTTACCTAACCAATGCTTCAATTCCTGGTGCATTAGCTGCGGCTGGATTGCGTGGATCTGATTTTATAACGGGTTGGAAACGTCGTGAAAAACCTTTGGACGTTGGTCTTGTAGATGAAAGCTCAATGCTTGATGCNAAACAATTAGAGGATTTGNAGGATATATTTCCTACGCTTATTTTGTTTGGNGANCCAGCTCAATTAGCTCCTGTTAGNCAGTCCGGTGCAATGATCTTTGATGACCTTCCCGATGCGCGACGTTTGTTACTAAAACGTGTGCACCGNCAATCGCAGGACAANCCAATATTGGATCTTGCTCATGCCTTGGGTGATCCAGAATTAGAGTTTTCGGATTTTGAACTAATGGTAAAAGATGCAGCTCTNAAAGATGATNGAATATCAATTGGGCAGCGTGTNCAATCNGATTTAATGGCTCGATCCCCGGTTCTTGTTTGGCGCAACGTNACACGGGTAAAACTAATTCAAGCTTTCAGAGAAGCTTATGGAGCTCCATTAGAAGAATTATTGGTTGGAGAACCATTAATATGTGATGGTATTGAATTNCCAATAAAACATCGTAAAAAACGCCTTGATTTAGAGGCACGTGGACTAATAAAGGGTGCGCAGGTGTTGTATCTTGGACCTGGGCGNAAACCTGGNTTTTCCAAGNTGCATGTGGTNAGTGCCGAACAACCTCAGTTTAGTGCCGCCAGTATTGTTAAAATTGAGATGCCCAATGAGGAAGAACCATTTATTCCATTCGCGGCGCGGATGGGTGCTACTTTCCTGCATGGTGCGGCAGTNACAATCCACAAGGCGCAGGGTTCGCAATGGGATACCGTACAAGTTTTTGCACCAGATATCTGCGTTGCCGCAAGAATGAACCGAACTGAGTCGGGTACACAGCTCTGGAAACGGTTAGCTTACGTAGCGATAACGCGCGCCGAACATCGTTTAATTTGGGTAGTGAGAAACCGTTTGGCACGTCCGACTGCTCAGTTAAGTGTGGAAGATCTACTAGATATACCAGGAAATTTAGAGCTTACGAGGGAACCTATTTAAAGGACTTAGCAAGTAAGTATTTATAGGTTTACAACTTTTTCTCTATTGCGTCCCAGATTAGACCAGCTGCATTTATCCCATCAAATCGATCTAATTCTTGCAAGCCAGTGGGAGACGTAACATTAATTTCGGTCAGATAATCCCCAATAATATCAATGCCAACGAAGAGTTGACCTCGTTTCCGTAAGGTAGGGCCAATTATGGAACAAATCTCTTTATCTCTTTTAGTGAGCGCAATTTTTTCTGGACGGCCTCCAACATGCATATTTGAACGGGTTTCACCGGCGGCAGGAATGCGGTTAATGGCTCCAATAGGTTCTCCATCAACTAAAATGACACGTTTGTCACCTTTAACTACATCGGCTAGGTACTTTTGTATAATTAGTGGTTCAGTATTGATATTGCAAAACAACTCATGCAGTGAAGCAATATTTTGATCCTCAGGTTGTAAACGAAACACTCCCGCCCCACCGTTGCCATATAATGGCTTTACAATGACATCGCCGTTTGCGGTTCGAAATTTTTTTAATACATCTAGGTCTCGAGCAATTGTAGTTGGTGGGATTAGATCTGAAAACTTAAGCATCAACAATTTTTCTGGGAAATTGCGGACCCAGAAAGGATTGTTCACCACTAATGTGTCTGGTACTAAGAAATCAAGAAGATGGGTTGTCGTTATGTAACCCATGTCAAAGGGTGGATCCTGACGCAGCCATACCACGTCAAAGTCATGTAGATTTAAACACTCGAT
>NZVF01000086.1 GCA_002698165.1 Planktomarina sp.
GCGGGTTTGGTCGCGCGTGGCAGACATGGTGTCGGTGGTTTGGTGCCAGATGAAACGCATTTTCTTAACGCACTTCATGACAGTTTAGAAACAGGAATGACTCCAGCTGACGAACTTCTACAACATTTTCATGGAGACTGGCATGGGGATTTGAATAAAATTTATGATCAATATTCCTACTGAATATGTCGTCAGCTATCTTTGTAAGTGAGGTGTCTTGCAAAGCTTTATCTTCAAATGATTAAAAAATTATGGATCTTTTTCAAATTTTATTTTTGACCGATCTTACTCTCCGTTGAGTTTAACAAGCGTCTAATATTCTCTTTGTGTTTCCAGAATATAAGAACGGTTAGCGCAATGCTGAGCGCGAGTAGACTGTTATATGAAAAAAATAATATGAATATGGGAAAAATGGCTGCAGCTGTAAGAGATGCTAAGCTGGAGTATTTAAATGCGGTGGCCATAATTAACCAAGCAGCTGCAATGGCCAAAGCGATGGGCCAAGCTAGAGCGAATGATAATCCAAAAAATGTGGCGACGCCTTTACCACCTTTAAATCTCAACCAAACGGGATAACAATGTCCAAGGAATGCAGCTAGTCCGGCCAATTGTGCAGCGTCGTCCGCTGCTAAAAAACGCGCTAAAATTACAACTGCACCTGCTTTTCCAACGTCGGCAAAAAGAGTTGCTCCAGCCCCAAGCTTGGATCCTGTACGTAAAACGTTTGTTGCGCCAATATTTCCAGAACCTATTTGGCTTAGATCGCCAAGTCCCATGACGCGCGCTATGATTAGACCGAAAGGTATGGATCCTAAAAAAAAGCCTGCTAACGCCCACGATAATAAAATAATTGTTGGTGTTACTAATTCAGGTGTCATCGGCCGTATACTTTCCGGCCTGCTACGAAGGTTGCTAAAACAACACCTTGCAGTCTTTGACCATCAAATGGTGTATTTTTTGATTTTGAATTTAATCCAAACCGATCAAGTATATATGGTGTATCCGGATCAAAAAGGACTAAATCAGCAGGGTCCCCTGTGTTTAAGCTACCCCCTGGTAATCCAAAACGCTTTGAAGGATTAAGGGAAAGGGCACGGAAAAGTTGGGGAAGACTAAGTTGGTTTGCGTGATACAATCTCAACGCTGCTGGTAAAAGTGTCTCCAATGCCACCGCTCCGGAGGCAGCCTGTTCATACGGTAATCGTTTGGACTCTTCATCTTGGGGGGTGTGCATGGAGCTGATAATATCGATTAATCCAGACTCTAGGGCTGCCACCATGGCCTGTCGATCTGTTTCAGATCTTAGCGGTGGTTTGACCTTGAAAAAGCTACGATAGTTGGCCACATCAAACTCATTTAGGGTTAGGTGGTGAATGCTCACCCCAGCGGTCACATCCAAGCCTTTTCGTTTGGCTTCAGCCAGTGAAGGTAGTGATAGTGCAGTAGAAATTTGGTCTGCGTGATACTTAACGTTGGTCATTTCGACCATAGCAATATCTCTCTCAAGACCAAGCCTTTCTGCCATTGGTGAAACAGCCGGTATAGCGCGCAACGACGCGAATTTCCCTGATGTCGCAGACGCCCCACTAGACAGACCAGGGTCTTGTGGATGTCCGATAACCAGCACATCAAGTTGGCTTGCATATGTTAAAGCGCGCGCCAGCACTTTGGTATCAGATACAACTGCGTCACAATCAGTAAAAGCAACGGCGCCCGCATCTTGTAAAAAACTAAGTTCAGTCATTTCTTGGCCTTGCCGACCTTTTGTTAAAGTGGCCATTTGGTGGGTTTTTACAATACACGCCGATAACGCCCTTTTGCTCAAAAATTCAAGGGTTTCGGGGCTATCGGTGGCAGGTTGGGTGTCCGGTCGTGTAATTAATGTTGTTACTCCACCAGCGGCAGCGGCAAGTCCTGCAGACCGAAAACTTTCTTTATGCCGCTCACCGGGCTCACAGACTTTAACGCCAACGTCGACAATCCCTGGCGCTAAACACTTACCCTGTCCATCAAGCGTGCTTGCTTTTGGGTCGTCTGTTGCAATTAAGCCATCCTTAATGGTGATATTTCCAGCTGTTACTGTTTGTTTTTGAGGATCAATTAGTTGAACATTTNTAATACGAAAGGCTGTCATCCTGCTACCCAAACCATTAAACCAACGAGTGCTGCCAAAAATAAAAGTGCGTATAAAGCAATTTTTCCAGACATTCGGGGATCGCTGGGTTCAGTCATTGTAATAATCGTCCGCCTTTATGGCTAATAATACTAATAGTGATCATATATTTGTTTCTTTTGTATTTTTTCTACGATTACGCATTAANATATCCATTGCAGCCATTCGAACGGCTACACCCATCTCTACTTGTTCTTGAATGACACTATGNCGNAGGTCGTCNGCGATCTCACCATCAATTTCAACGCCTCGGTTCATAGGTCCTGGATGCATAACGATTGCATCAGGTTTTGCATAGCTTAATTTTTTTGCATCNAGACCATAACGGTGATAATATTCTCGNTCGGATGGGATAAATCCTCCATCCATNCGCTCACGTTGTAATCGTAACATCATGACCACGTCTACATCCCTCAAGCCTTGTTTGATATCGTAAAATACTTCCACACCAAATTCGTTGATGTTTGATGGCATAAGCGTTGATGGACCAACAAGTCTTAAGCGGTTTTCCATTTTTCCCAATAAGATAATATTCGAGCGCGCGACACGGCTGTGAGCTACATCTCCACAAATTGCAATATTTAACCTCTGTAGCCTACCTTTTGACCGGCGAATAGTAAGAGCGTCAAGCAGTGCCTGTGTTGGATGTTCATGGCTACCGTCTCCGGCATTTAAGACAGCACAATTCACTTTTTGTGCTAACAGATCAACGGCGCCAGAGTGGGGGTGACGTACNACTAAAAGATCTGGCCGCATTGCGTTAAGGGTAAGTGCAGTATCAATTAAAGTTTCACCCTTTTTAATGGAGCTCGCCTCCATCGACATATTCATTACATCCGCACCCAACCTTTTTCCTGCAATTTCAAAGCTGGCTTGTGTGCGGGTTGAGTGTTCAAAAAACATATTGACTTGAGTGCAGCCAGCAAGGGCATTGTTATTTTGAGNGTTTATTCGATTTTGGTCNGCGTAATAATCGGCCAAATCTAAAATTTTTTTTATTTGCTGGGGTTGTAAGGGTTCTATCCCCAAAAGATGCTCAAGCTGCATTCATGACTCCGTCGTTGGCATTGTATATAAAGCATGCTTGGTCTCGGCAAGGGACGTCTAACGACAACTTTNAATTATTTGTTTCTTGATTNTAATAAATATAATCTTTCTGGAGACTTTGGTTTGTTTACCTTAATCAAAGATCAGTTTAAGTTTGTTTAATGTATGAGGACGATTGGGATATTGCTCGCGCAGCATTGGAGTGGCAAATTGAAATGGGTGNCTCAGATGCCATTGGAGACTTGCCAATTGACCGTTATGCTGAACCNACTGAAACGACTNAAGTTGACAGTAATCTGCCGAAATCGAGTGAAACAAATATTTCTGAAGAAATCGATCCGATAGTTTTAGCTGAACAGACTGCCAATTCAGCTGAAACCTTNATCGAACTTAGGCAAGCCATAAAAGATTTCCCACATTGCGATTTACAACTTGGCGCGCGCAATCTGGTGTTTGGTGATGGTATAGCAGATGCCCCAGTCATGATTTTAAGCGACGTACCAGGCCGTGAGGAGGATGCAAAAGCAAAACCTTTTGTTGGNGCTGAGGGACTGTTGCTGGACAAAATGCTGGCCGCAATTGGTCTAAGTCGCCAAGAAAATACTTACATAGCCACTGTGGTTCCCTGGCGCCCACCCCAAGATCGGGACCCCAAAAAAAATGAAATTGATATGATGACACCTTTTATTCGCCGTCACGTCTCGATAGTGCAGCCTAAAGTTCTGATTTGCATCGGCAAAACAAGTTGTATTTCAGTTTTAGGGAAAGAAGAAGTGAACAACATCCGGGGCCAGTGGCATGAGGGTTTTAAATTACCGGTAATGCCGATGTTACATCCTCGGCTTTTATTGAGGCAGCCATTAAGAAAAAAAGAAGCATGGAGAGATTTGTTGGAATTTAAATCTTGGCTTCGAAAAAACCAAATAGTGGATCTTTAGATGTTTGAACATTCCTCTAATAGACAGTTTATACCNATAAAAATTGCGCTTCTCACTATCTCGGATACCAGGAGCCTCGACGACGACAAATCTGGTGATGTTTTAGAAGCACGCATAAAAAAAGCTGGCCACATGTTGGTTAATCGTGATGTTTTGCAAGATGATCGACCTACAATTGCATCCAAATTGAGATGTTGGACGCAGAATAGNGACATTGATGTTATTATATCCACTGGNGGTACGGGCTTGACCGGAAGGGACGTGACAGTAGAAGCCCATCGTGATGTTTATGAAAAAGAGATAGATGCATTTAGTACAGTTTTTACAAGCATATCCATGCAAAAAATTGGCACCTCAGCTATTCAGAGCAGGGCAACTGGTGGTGTGGCTAATGGTACATTTTTATTCGCATTGCCAGGAAGTCCGAGTGCCTGTAGAGACGCTTGGGATGAAATTCTGTTAAAGCAACTAGATTTTCGACATAAGCCTTGCAATTTTGTTGAAATACTTCCTCGACTCGATGAACATTTAAGGCGGAAATAATTTTGGAGTGTTGGATAGTGACGATTCAAAAATTCGCACTAAATNANNNNCAGNAANGTTAGGAAAGTCGAATGCGATTTTTACGCAAAAGTTTAATAGGACTGTTTTTGGTGGGTGCAACACTGTCTCTCTTTGTGTTTGCTTTCGTGATGGTCCGATCTGCGATTGAAAATAGAGGAGACGATCAANGCAGAGGGGNTGGAGCGCGTGAACGTGTNTTTGCAGTCAACGTAGTGCCATTTGAGGTGGGGCAACAAACCCCGATTTTAAAGGTATTTGGCGAAATACAAAGTCAGCGCAGTTTAGACATTCGATCAGCGATTGGTGGTACAGTGATTGAATTACACCCAGATTTCCAAAACGGTGGGCAAGTTCAGGAGGGAGACGTCATTTTTAGGATCGATCCTTCGAATGCAGAAACTGCGTTAGCTTTGGTCCGCGCCGATATGATCGATGCGCAATCTGACCTTAGCGAAGCTGATCGTGCTATCGTACTTGCGAAGGATGAGGTGTCAGCTGCGAAGCAGCAAGCGGAGTTGCGATTAAAGGCGCTCAAAAGACAAAAAGACTTGGTGGATCGTGGTGTTGGCACTGAAGCATCCGTAGAAACGGCAGAGTTTGCTTTTTCAGCTGCCAATCAAGCTATTTTGTCAAGACGGCAGTCGTTGCAAACGGCTGAAGCGCGTTTCAATCAAGCAAAAGTTCGTGTCTCGCGAGTGGGTATATCAATGACTGAAGCCGAACGAAACCTACGTGATACGATCCAACGAGCTAAATTTTCGGGTGCCTTAGCAGATATTGCACTGGTAAAGGGAGCAACAGTGGCAAACAATGAACGGATAGGGCAACTAGTTGATCCCTTGGCTTTAGAAGTGGCATTCCGTGTTAGTACTTCGCAGCANAAGCGTCTTTTAAACGACGATGGNAGCTTAAAAAATTCAAAGATTNCGGNTAAGTTAGATGTTCTNGGCGCAGAGATATTTAGCGACGGAATACTAACTCGAGAGGCGGCGGTTGTNGGAGANGGNCTTACTGGACGNCTTTTATTTGCACNACTGTCTGANGCTCGTGGCCTCCGACCTGGTGATTTTGTGACTGTAGATATTACTGAACCTGCTTTGAATTGGGTTGCTAAACTGCCGGCNGCAGCTCTTAGTGGTTCTAATAAGGTACTGGCAATAGGCGATGATGATCGNTTACAAGAGGTCGAGGTCAAGCTCATTCGCCGGCAAGGNAATGATGTTTTGGTGCGATCTCGTGATTTGCAAGATGCAAGAATTGTTGCAGAACGNTCCCCGGTATTGGGTGCTGGGATCAAGGTTCGTGTTATTTTAGCTGACGGCGATGTTGAGCCGAAAGCTCCCGCCATGGTTAAGCTTGATCCTGAACGGCGAGCTAAATTGATCGCTTTTGTGGAAGCAAACAAACGACTGCCCAAACAAGTAAAAAAACGCATTCTAGAGCAATTACAGAACGCAGAAGTCCCNAGTGAAATGGTAGAACGGTTGGAAAGCCGGATGGGAGGTTAATCCATGTCAGTTTTGACGAAAACGAGCAGTGGTATTTTATCATACATGACTCGTCACCGGACGGCTGCAAATCTCTTCTTACTAGTAATGCTAGTAGCGGGAGCGATATCCTTCCCACAAATGCGAGCTCAATTTTTTCCAGATGTTGTAATCGACAACGTCACCGTATCAGTTCGCTGGGATGGTGCTGGCCCCGAAGATGTCGACCGCGCTATTGTTCAAGTGGTAGAGTTATCTTTANTAGGTGTAGAGGGCGTAACGAATACTACAGCTACATCATCAGAGGGTTCTGCAAAAATCCTAATGGAATTTGAACCGGGTTGGGACATGGCCCGAGGTACAGATGATGCACAAATAGCTGTCGATGCTGTAGCTGCACAATTTCCCANTGATGCTGACGATCCCAAAGTCAGACGTGGATTGTGGAGGGATCGTGTGACGGATGTTGTTATAACCGGTCCGGTTGGTATCAAACAACTTGCTCTATTTTCGGATGAGTTTGTAACTCGGCTCTTCGCAGCAGGGGTGACCCGAAGTACGCTGAGAGGTGTGGCTTCAGGCTCCACTATTGTTGAGGTTGATAGNCTTTCGATGATAAAACATGATGTNACNATGGCACAAATAGCGGGAGCGATTGCNGAGGAAGCAGAAACAGATCCNGCCGGTGATGTTGCTGGTAATGCGCGTATTAGAACCGGTGTTGCAAAGCGGGGAGCCAGTGATATTGGTGCGATTGTTCTGCGCACAAATGATGATGGATCGGCGCTTACGATTGCAGACATTGGTCAAGTTATCGAGCAGGGAGTTGATCGCAATCGGGCCTATTTTGTAGAGGACAAACCCGCAATTTCAATTCGTATCGATCGATCTGCTCAGGGAGATGCTATTGAAATCCAGGAGCTCGTGGAGGGGGTTGCCCAGGAATTAGAGGAGATTTTACCGCCAGAGGTAGAGGTTGAGTTAATCCGAACGCGCTCCGAATTTATTTCCGCACGACTTTCCATGTTGACAAAAAATGGGCTGCAAGGGCTNGGACTCGTTTTGCTTTTGTTATTTTTGTTTTTAAACGTCAAAACAGCTTTCTGGGTGGCAGCAGGGATTCCTGCTGCAATGGCAGCNGCGGTTACCCTTATGTATATGTCTGGCATTACGATTAATATGATATCCTTGTTTGCCTTGATTATAACACTTGGCATCGTTGTTGATGATGCCATTGTCGTTGGTGAGCATGCAGATTTCCGAGCGCGAACTTTGGGTGAGGTTCCTATAGTGGCTGCGGAAAACGCAGCTAAGCGTATGTTCACTCCAGTCTTCTCAGCGACGCTTACCACAGTTATTGCCTTTTTTGGACTGGTAGCTATCGGTGGGCGCTTTGGGGATCTTATAGCCGATATTCCGTTTACAGTAATTGTTGTATTGGTTGCCTCACTGGCGGAATGTTTTCTAATTTTACCTCACCATATGGGACATTCTATTACAGATGGTGGGCGTNTAAAGTGGTATGATTTGCCGTCCCAAACTGTCAATAAGGGTCTCGACCAATTTAAAAAATTCCTTTTCCGCCCTTTCATAAAGTTTGTGATTTGGGCGCGGTATCCGGTCTTTGCAACCGTAGTTCTTGTTTTGGCTAGCCAGATCGTTTTATTCATCAGCGGAGATGTTCAGTGGCGGTTTTTCAATGCGCCAGAACGGTCGTCGGTTACTGGTAACTTTGCAATGGCTCCTGGAGCGACACGAGACGACTCATTGGTACAAATGAAAGCATTTCAAGATGCAGTTGAAGAAGTAGCACAGAAGTATAAAGANAAATATGGTCGTTCTCCAATCAATTTTGTGATGGCGGAAATTGGTGGAAATTCAGGTCGCCCTCTTGCGGGATCTGATACGAAAGATCGTGATCAATTGGGTTCAATTGCGGTTGAGCTTATTGATGCAGATCTTAGGTCTTATTCTTCGTATTCTTTTGTTGCAGATCTACAAGATGCTGTTCGACGGCATCCAAGCGTAGAAACAATAAGTTTCAGAGGATGGAGCTCTGGGCCCGGAGGTGATGCACTAGATGTTCAATTTTCAGGTGCAAATGCAGATACTTTGAAAGCCGCCTCCGAAGCCTTGCAGGCTGCACTTCTTAAATATCCGGAAGTATCGGCTGTGGAAGACAGCCTCGCTTATGATAAAGAAGAGTTAATACTAGAGTTAACGCCACAAGGCCAATCGTTAGGTTTGACTATTGATGCGCTAGGGAGGACGTTGCGCAACCGCCTGAATGGTATAGAAGCTGCTAGTTTTCCCGACGGGCCAAGATCATCTACAATCCGAGTAGAAGTTCCCACAGGAGAATTAACGGCAGATTTCACTGATAGAATGCTAATTCGGACACAAGTAGGAGATTACGTCCCGCTCGCCGATATTGTAACTGTAGAGCAACGTACGGGTTTTTCTACAGTCCGGCGTGAGAATGGGATACAAGTAATTTCAGTCACTGGAGATATATCTGAGGATGATCCAGCACGGGCAAATGCAATTATTACCGAGTTAGAGGAAATTGTGTTACCTAGAATTGCGGAGGAAACTCAGGTAGCCTTTCGTATGTCTGGGTTGGCAGAGCAAGAAAATAAGTTTCGCGATGACGCAACACGTGGACTTATATTGACCCTTATAGGAATCTTCATAACATTGGCGTGGATTTTTTCAAGTTGGACAAGGCCTTTGGTCGTTATGTCAATCATACCATTCGGTTTAGTGGGTACAATCTACGGTCACTGGTGGTACGATATCCCCTTGTCACTCTTCTCGGTAGTGGGTTTGATTGGAATGGTTGGAATAATTATAAATGACTCAATTGTTTTAATAACCACTATAGATGAATACGCAAAGAAGAGGGGCTTGTTTCCAGCAATTCTGGACGGGGTAACTGACCGTTTGAGGCCAGTGATGTTGACCACTTTGACCACAGTTTTAGGACTTTCACCACTGTTGTATGAAACATCTTCGCAAGCTCAATTTTTAAAACCAACCGTGATTACCCTGGTTTATGGTCTTGGATTTGGCATGGTATTAGTGCTTGTTGTTGTTCCTGCATTAATGGCTATGCAGTCTGATATCGGGGCCCAGGTTGCCAGCTTTAAACGCGCTCTTCGTGGAATGAAGAGCGCTCGTGGGCCATTTATACCTTTTTTTGTAGGGCTTTTATCAATAATGGGACTCTTTGTAATGACTTTGGGTTGGGTTGGCGTTTACGGGGCGCTTCCATCAATTTTTTCAAATTTGCCATTTGCTTCGATAGTTTCTGTACAGGTTCTGGCATTCTTCTTATTTTTATTCTGCAGCGCAGTTTTTCTTGTTGGTTTGTATCTGGTGACTGCAGTAAGTTTGGGGTTTGTGACAAGACGTTAAGGTGGGTAACAACCCTTAAATTCGCTAGTTACAGTATCAGAAAATATTGTTGTAACGACCTCGCTACGTTTAACTGAGATTGGACCCCCTGTAGCCGTTATAATATTTGCCGATATTTTAAATTGGTTGCCAATTCTATTGATTTTGGGTGTTTCAACGGATGAATTGGGGTTTTCCAACTCAATAATCACATTTTGAATTTCTTGATCCAGTAGTGGTATTGATAATGAAATTCTCAGTCCATCTTTGACAGGTGTGAAGTAACAGGTAATTTTTTCACGACCTCTTTCGGGTAAATTTCTTATAGAATTTTCAATTTTATGATCTTTAGCGTATATTGGTAAAAGATTAGAAGAAAATGTAAAAGACGCAGGAATGCAAACGTCTTTACAAATACCTAGGTCAACTTTTCCATTTAATGTTGGGACTTCTGCAGAGTTGGTTTGAATTATAATTGGAAAAATAACACTGTTATGATATCCAATCGACCGAAAACCATCTTCCCAAGTGAATTTTGGAACAGGATACATTACTCTCAGAACTTTTAAATCGTATGAGTTGCTAAAATCAAATTGTGGTGGAATGCCTGTATCACCAGGGTATCGCCAGTAAGTTTTCCAGCCAGGTGCCAATATTATCTCTAAGCCAGAAATGTGAGTGCCATTATCTTCGCGCCACCCTTGAAGAAGATTTACCTCTATAATGTCGTTTAATTTATTTGCCAAAACGGAGGTTTTCAAACCGCTTAATAAGAAAAATACTATTGTAGCAGAAATAAAAATACGAACCATATTCGTAATAACCTAACTGTGAAACTGAAAAGAGAATTTACATTNATACTTTATATTACCTAACTCTACAAAAAGCCTTGTTGTTACTTGTGTTCATGTTCATGTTTGTAACATGAAAGCTGATACTAACAACCTTACTGGCAAATTGTTGATTGCAATGCCTGGAATGGGAGATCCAAGATTTGAGTATGCANTAGTTTATATTTGTGCTCATTCAGGTGACGGTGCTATGGGGCTGATAATAAATAAACCGAANCCTAAACTTGCATTTAAAACTCTAATTACTCAGTTGAAAATAAAAATAACCGACAGCATCGTTGATACNGCAATATATTTTGGAGGACCTGTTGAGCCGATGCGCGGTTTTATTTTGCACTCTTCGGATTATCCGGGAGGGGCGGATACATTAAATATTGATAAAAGTTTTTCAATGACGGCAACACCAGATATTTTNCGAGATATGGCGNNTGGGAATGGGCCTGACATTAGAATCTTAGCGCTAGGTTATGCAGGATGGGCAGCTGGTCAACTTGAGGCAGAACTGATGCAAAATGGTTGGNTAATTTGTGATGCGAGCCATGAACTTGTGTTTGATCAGGATAATTCCAACAAATGGGCTGCAGCACTCGCAACACTTGGAGTGGATCCTTCAATGCTTTCTTCGNNGGCAGGCCGTGCTTGATAAACATGCCAAAACTTGAAGCTACCAACCTGGAGAAGTCGCGTAACTTGACGTGGCGTTTCCAAATGTAGGTATTTTAAAGTTTGACTTTTCTACTTAGCAAATACACTAGAGAATAGTGTGNTTTGGAGTTTCATATGCCCTATCAAGCGCCAGTTAGCGAATATCAATTTATATTTGATAAAGTTGTACCATTAGCACAGGTNGTTGAAAAGGAACGCTTTTCTGAGGCAGCTCCAGATATAACTGACGCTGTTCTTAAAGAATGTGGAAAAATGTGTGAATCTGTTATGGCGCCGCTGCAGCGTCCTGGAGATTTACATCCAGCATATCTTGAGAATGGTGTGGTGAGGACACCACCTGGATTTGCTGAGGGATATGCAGCGATAGCTGAAAGTGGCTGGATTGGAATTTCTGCGGGCACTCAGTATGGTGGTATGGACCTGCCATTTGCTTTGAATGCTGCCATGCANGACTTAATGTGTGGNGCATGTATTTCTCTTAATCTGTGCCCGNTACTCTCTCAGGGTCAGATAGAGGCTCTNGANCATCATGCTAGCGATGAACTNCAAAAACTNTATTTGCCTAANCTTATATCNGGCCAATGGACAGGCACTATGAACCTCACNGAACCACATGCGGGTTCNGATGTTGGTGCTTTGACTACAAAAGCTGAGCCNCAAGGTGATAAAACTTATAAAATNACGGGTCAAAAAATCTATATCACTTGGGGAGACCATGAAATTTCAGAAAATATTTGTCACCTCGTNTTAGCGCGTCTTCCAGATGGGAAACCTGGCCCAAAGGGCATTAGNCTATTTCTTGTACCAAAATACATTCCCAATCCTGATGGCAGCCTTGGCAAAAAAAATGACCTGCGTTGTGTGAGCCTGGAGCATAAATTGGGAATACATGGTAGTCCAACCGCCGTAATGGAATTTTCAGGTGCTACTGGCTGGCTAGTGGGTCAAGAANACAACGGTATGGCGTGCATGTTTACTATGATGAACAATGCTCGTTTGGCAGTNGGGATGCAGGGNGTTGGAGTNGCTGAGGGAGCGTATCAACATGCATTGNCCTACGCNATGGAAAGGAAGCAAGGTCGTTCAATGGTCTCAGATGGAACTGGCACAATTATTGATCATGCAGACGTGCGTAGAATGTTGGCGCAGATGAAAGCAGAGATTTTTGCTGCTCGCTCCATAGGTGTTGCTTGCGCAGTCGCCATTGATATGGCAACTGCAACGGGTGATCCGGTCTGGGAGGCGCGGGCAGCTTTTCTGACACCAATAGCAAAAGCATTTGGCAGTGACATAGGAGTAAGTGTGGCTGATCTTGGGGTGCAAATCCATGGAGGTATGGGTTTCATTGAGGAGACCGCTGCTGCACAATATTTGCGTGATGTACGTATCACCCCCATATATGAAGGCACTAATGGTATCCAGGCTATGGATTTGGTTGCGCGTAAAATGTCTGATGGTGGGGCTGCCGCTTTTTCCCTCATGGATGAAATGGATAAACTAACAAATAAAGCCAAAAATCCTAGTTTAGTATCATGTTTGCGTTCAAACTTAGGTGAGTTGCGAACAACCACCAAGTGGCTTCTTAAGCAAGATTTAAACGAGAGATTTGCGGGAGCTGTAGCCTATCAAAGAGCATTTGCACGCGTTTTAGGAGCATATTTTCACCTTGCCGCGGCGATGTCTGGAGAAGCAAAGCGCGTTCGCCTTGCTACTTTTTATATAAATAGTTTACTGCCCGAAAATATTGCTTTGTGCGCCCAGGCTAAGGCCGGAGCAGGGGATCTGTATGCCATGGAACTTGATGATTTTGCAGCTTAGAGCTCGGGTATGGGAACAATAAGATATCCTTGGGAACATCCGCCAGCAAATGGTGACGTTACTAAAATTGCAGAGGATGTTATGTGGCTCCGGCTCCCGCTTCCCATGGCATTAGATCACGTAAACATTTATATATTAGATGATGGTGACGGTTGGACTATCGTTGATACAGGCATGAAAAGCCGTAAAGTGATAGAGATGTGGCAGTATTTGATTGATAATACTTTGGCTGGTAAACCGATTAAACGCGTTATAGCTACTCATCATCATCCAGATCATATAGGGTTACATGGCTGGTTTGTAGAGAACCATGGCTGCGAATATATTTCAACTCAAGTGGCTTACCTTACCGCTCGTATGCTAACGCTCGATAAGCAGGAAATATATTTGCAGAGCCAAATTGATTTTTACCGCCGGGCTGGAATGCGCGCAGATCTACTTGAAAATAGAAAGGCAGAGAGACCATTCAATTTTTCGGATATTGTCTATCCAATTCCGATTGGGTTTAAGAAAATTTCTGAGGGTGATACTATTGAGATGGCTGGAAGAACTTGGGATGTACGTGTCGACCATGGTCATGCGCCATATCATGCAACATTCTGGAGCTGCGATGACTCTTTAGTGCTTTCTGGAGATCAGGTTATTCCTTCGATAAGTTCAAATATTGGGGTGTATCCAACCGAACCCGACGCTAACCCGTTAGCTGAATGGATGAGTAGCTGCAAACGTCTCCAAGAATTTTCTAGGGATGATCATCTTGCACTACCAGGCCACAAATTACCTTTTATAGGAATGCCTTTGCGCTTGACACAGTTGTTAGAAAACCATCATGGAGCACTAGACCGATTACGTATAGACCTGAAAACCCCAAAGTCTGCAGGGGAGGTAATGCCTACTATTTTTAAACGTTCGCTTGGGGATAGTGAGTATAGTTTGGGGCTTGTTGAGGCATTGGCTCATTGCAATTACCTTTGGCATGCTGGAGAAGTTGATCGAATTTTAAGTGAGGATGGCACCTATAAATGGCAAATTAATTGATAGACGTCGTGTTAAATTAAAATAAAAATGCAGGACCATTTACATTTAAATAGATCAGTTGCTTGAACCTGTTGAAAAAGCCTATAAGTGAAGAACATAATGAGTAATTGTGAATTGGAGCTCTAACAATGTCAGAAGAAAAGCATGAGCATGGCTCAATGAATACAGATGTTCAGGAAAAGACATTTGCTAATTTTATGAGGTTAGTTTCAAAATCAACAGTAATAATTCTCGTGGCACTTGTGCTACTTTATTTGGTGAATGGCTGAGATAAAATATTTTTATAATAAAATTTTTTTATTAAAAAATTCTTTTTGCCTTTCAAGAATTCAACTTTTATTGTTAGAATGTTCGCTGGTACTAAAAAATAGTGCAAACGAAGATCGCATTCATTCTGCAAATGATAATTTATTTGATTTATAAGATTAAGATTTTTCAAAACTAGTTTGATTAGATTATCTTTTAGTTTTTGAAATCGTTCAATGGTGTAATAAAAATTACTAGTGAGAAATCGGTATAAAGTTCAAGCTGAGATGATAGAAGTATGATAACATTTTTTCTCAAAGAATGTATTAGTTTGCTCGAATGCTATAGTGATCAGTGCGGATACTTGTATGGGAGGTTTGATGACGCAAAATAATTCCTACTTGATTGTCCCTGATCCTGATGCTTCTGGGTTAACAAAGCAAGTTCAGGGAATTGACCAGCTTGGAAAGGTCATTACCTTGAATGTTGTAGAAGAACGTCCTTTAACTATATGGCTAAATGGACAAGAAATTGTTACCGCTATGACTATTGGGGATTATCCCGAATATTTAGCGGAAGGCTTTTTGATTAATCAGGGAATGTTGTCGAGAGATGAAAAACTGTTGTCAACGGACTATGATGAGGAACTTCAAACCGTTGTAGTACGAACTAATAAGCCAACTGATTATGAGGAAAAATTGAAAAAAAAGATCCAGACGTCTGGCTGTGCTGTTGGTACTTTATTTGGTGGCGTAATGGACGCCTTGGGAGATTTAAAGCTTCCAAATTCAAAAGTACAGACCTCTTGGCTTTACTCATTAGCAAAAAAAATAAATCAACTACCAAGCTTATATCTCAGTGCAGGCGCTATTCATGGCACTGTTCTATGCCAAAAGGACCAACCTTTGGTTTATATGGAGGACGTTGGGCGCCATAATGCAGTGGATAAAGTTGCGGGTTGGATGCGAGCCAACCAAGTAATTGGGTCGGACAAAGTTCTGTATACAACGGGTCGTTTGACATCTGAGATGGTGATTAAATGTGCGCTTATGGGTATCCCTATCCTTGCTAGTCGATCTGGTTTTACTGCTTGGGNTGTTGAACTGGCGGAGANGGTTGGACTTACGCTAATCGGTCGCATGCGNGGGCAAAGATTNCAATGTTTGGCNGGNAACGGTAGACTTGTATATGATGNAGATTTTAATGANGAAAAAGANGATCTAAAGCACAAACGGAAATCTTCTAAATGANGACTCCGCTGGGTGTGGTTTTAGCNGGTGGAAAAGCCAGCCGCATGGGTGGGGGTGACAAATGCTTTTTACCGCTANAAAGCCGCTTGGTNTTAGATCACGTAATTGAGCGTCTAATTGAACAGGTACCTGATATTGTTATCAACGCCAATGGTGATCTAACCAGATTTAAAAGTTTTGAGCATCCATCAGTTTCAGATTCTATAGTTGATTTTCCAGGCCCACTCGCTGGAGTCTTAGCAGGCCTCGATTGGGCAGCTACACGTGGCTATGAATATATACTTACAGTTGCTGCTGACACTCCCTTTTTCCCCCGTAATTTACTTGATAAATTAGGAGAAGCCAAAAAAGTGCATAACATGCCAATTGTTCTCGCCGCAACGCCGGGTTTGGATGATTTAAATTTACATCCCACATTTGGCCTTTGGCCCGTAGATCTTCGTGAGGACTTGCGTACTGAACTGATGAGTGGAATGCGTAAAGTCGTACAATGGACAGAACGACACGGGCATGCTCTTGCAATATTTAATAAGGTGGGAATTGATCCATTTTTCAATATTAATACNCCAGAACAACTNCGCCAAGCTGAGGCAATGCAATGAATGTTTTTGGAGTAATTGGATGGAAAAATTCTGGAAAAACAGGTTTAGTAGAACGTCTCGTATACGAGTTAAACAGACGCGGTTTTAGCGTTTCTACACTTAAGCATGCCCATCATTCTTTTGACGTGGATCGGCCAGGAAAGGACAGCTATCGACATAGAGTGGCTGGCGCATCCCAGGTTATGGTATCGTCGGAGGAGCGCTCAGCATTGATCAGCGAATTTCGTGGCAGTTCTGCGCCAAGTCTGAGNACGCTTTTGACTAAACTTGAACCTGTTGACATAGTTCTCGTAGAAGGTTGGAAATGTGACTCGCATCCAAAAATAGAGACGTGGCGCAGTNTAAATGATTACGCAGTATTGGCGGAAACTGATCCAACTATTTTGGCGGTTGCAAGTGATTTGCATTTAGAGCTGAATTGTCCAAATTTAGATCTAAATGATACAAATGCTATAACAGATTTTATACTTGAAAATTTAGAAGTGTTGAAATGATAAATACGCCCAAGTTATCTAATGACTGTTTTGCTTTGCCGCCAGGCATAACTTGGACACCCGTTGATGACGCTCTAAATCTCCTTGAAAAAAGATTGCGTACAATTGTNGGAACTGAAAGTATTCCGGTAGTTTTAAGTGATGGTCGTATTCTTGCAGGCTCACTTATTGCTCCAAGATCCAGTCCACCGTTCACGAACTCAGCAGTGGATGGATATGCATTTAAGGGAGAACTGTCCACGGGCCAGCATTGCTTTTCGCTGGTAGAAGGCCGTTCTCTAGCTGGTAGTTCATATAAGGGNTTGGTGCGNCCGAATANGGCCATAAGAATTTTGACTGGAGCAGCTTTACCNGAAGGGACTGACACTGTTGTTTTGGAGGAGGATGTAAATATTCATGGCTCCAATCTTTTTGTTGAAGGCCCACTTAAGCNNGGAGCCAACGTTAGAGAAAAGGGTGAGGATGTTTTAGAAGGTTCAAAATTGGTCGAGAAAGGGCACAAAATTCAACCGCAAGATATAGGAAGATTAATATCGGTGGGTGTTGCTGANGTGGTAGTGTTTCGNTCTCTGAAAGTAGCAATTATTTCAACAGGTACTGAGCTTTGTGAAATTGGTGATAGTCCTAAGTCTGGACAAATTTTTGATGCAAACCGACCAATGTTAAAAGCCATTTTGAGACGATGGGGTATGGATGTTGTAGATATAGGGATAATAAAGGATCATGCATCTNTTGTTAGACAAGCACTTAACGATGCCACTCGTCAAGCTGATGTGGTTATCACAACTGCTGGTGCAAGTGCTGGTGATGAAGATTATGTTTCTGCAGCTTTAAAAGAGACTGGCCAAATGTCGATTTGGCGCCTAGCGGTTAAGCCTGGTCGACCTTTGGCTCTAGGAATGTGGAATGGTGTCCCNGTATTTGGATTGCCCGGAAACCCCGTAGCNGCATTTGTTTGTACATTAATTTTTGCCAGACCTTCACTCNTTCAGCTCGCTGGTGCAGGATTTGAAAAGCCNAGATTTGTAAAATTACCTGCGGGGTTTTCAAAAANAAAAAAAAGTGGACGGCGTGAGTATCTACGAGCACGNGTGCGACAAGATACTATNGAAGTTTTTGTCTCNGAGGGCTCTGGCCGCATCTCNGGTTTAACGTGGGCAGAAGGTCTCGTGGAATTACCGGATGAGGCTATGGAAATTAAACCTGGTGACCTGGTAAATTATATTTCTTACAGCAGTTTTGGTATTTAGATTTCTNNATNTGTACTTTTTAAAATAAANATTGTTNATTAAAAGTTTCATTAGCGGGCTTTATTAAAAACTGACTTTCTGATCCTGCTGATATTATTTAAAGTTTACGCTTATTATTTCGTAGGATTTGATCCCTCCAGGTGTCCGTACATCTATGCTGTCACCTTCTTCTTTTCCTATTAAAGAGCGTGCTAGAGGGGACCTTATATTTAATTTACCTTTTTCTATGTCTGCTTCAGGTTCTCCGACTATTTGATAAGTGTTTTCTTCGTCAGTATCCTCGTCCACCAAAGTTATTGTAGCCCCAAATTTTACGGTACCAGAGAGGTTTGTTGGATCAATTATTTCAGCTCGCCCCAAAACAGATTCCAGTTCTTTTATTCTGCCTTCGATAAAACCCTGTTTTTCACGCGCGGAGTGGTATTCAGCATTTTCTTTTAAATCACCAAGCTCTCGAGCCTCTGCTATCGCTTTTATCACCGCAGGACGCTCTATTGATTTTAAGTTTTTCATTTCGGTTTCAAGCAGTTCCGCTCCAAGGCGTGTAAGGGGGATTTTTTCCATTAGGACGTACTCACTTTTAATAATAACCTAATCTGAGCTTAGCCAAAGAATTTTTGCAAGAGGCCATGCATTTATTTAATTCAATTTTATACCAATTATTCTCAAAATTCATTACAAATTTGCAAAGGTAACATTTTTGTTAATAATTTTGGAAAATTTTTTTGGCAGACAACAGTAGAAATCGCTCACAAGCCTCTCTAATTTTAGGCGATGATTCAATAGCTTCATAAGTTTTAATATTTAAAAAACAAAAATGGAATTAAATTTTTNTTAGCAATTACTCAGGATAGGTTGCATGATTTATGGTTCGTAGTAGGTGCGAAATAACGACGCCTTTTTACTTTGATATGCTCCAGATGATTGACCTATGCTCATAGCTAGGCATAAACGCAGGCAAAAGATAAATCAAAGCTGAAATGACGCAACCTTGAAGGTAGGACCAATGTCAGAGATCTCACGTGAAGCAATGGAATACGATATCGTAGTAGTTGGAGCTGGACCATCTGGTTTATCTGCTGCCATTCGTTTGAAGCAACTAAATTCTGACTTAAACGTGGTAATTTTAGAGAAAGGTTCTGAGGTTGGCGCTCATATTTTGTCTGGCGCAGTATTGGATCCNTCAGCTTTAAATAAATTAATTCCTGATTGGAAGGATAAAGGGGCGCCATTGAATACTGCCGTTACTGAAGATAATTTTTATTTGATGGGAGAGTCGGGTCAATTACGATTACCAAATTTAATGATGCCGCCATTGATGAATAATCATGGCAATTTTATAGTTTCGATGGGTAATGTGTGCCGATGGATGGCTGAACAAGCTGAGGAGCTGGGGGTTGAAATTTTTCCTGGGATGGCTTGTTCAGAACTNGTTTTTGATGATGATGGTGCAGTTAAGGGTGTTGTTGCAGGTGAATTTGGTAAAAATGCTGATGGCAGCATGTCAGAATCTTATGAACCTGGCATGGAGTTGCACGGGAAATATGTATTTCTTTCAGAGGGCGTACGTGGTTCACTTTCAAAACAAGTAATAGCAAAATATGATCTTGACGAAGGCTGTGAGGTGCCAAAATTCGGCCTCGGTATGAAAGAAATTTGGGAAGTTAAACCTGAAAATCATAATCAAGGTGAGGTAACCCACTCGCTTGGTTGGCCGATGGGATTCAAACAATCGGGTGGATCTTTCATGTATCAACTAGAAAACAATCAAGTTTATGTGGGCTATATTATTGATTTAAATTACAAAAATCCTCATTTATTCCCATATATGGAGTTTCAACGGTTCAAGCATCATCCACGAATTTCTAAAGTGCTTAACGGTGGCAAACGTGTGGCGTATGGTGCACGAGCCGTTACGAAAGGTGGTTATCAGTCTATGCCAAAAGCTGCATTTCCGGGAGGNGCAATGTTAGGATGTTCTGTTGGCNTGGTGAACCTCCCGCGNATTAAGGGTAACCATAATGCTATGTATTCTGGAATAGCGGCGGCTGAAGCTGCTTTCCTTGCCATATCTGATGGCCGATCAAATGATACTTTATCAGCNTATGATACNGAGTTGCGGACAGGTGTTGTGGGTANAGATCTTAAGACGGTTCGAAATGTTGCACCACTCAACGCAAAATTTGGGCCTTTGGTTGGNTTATTGCTTGGTGGNTTTGATATGTGGTTTCAATCTCTCTTTAAGTTCAGCCTATTTGGAACACTTAAACACGGAAAAAATGACGCCCATTCAACTGGAAAAGCAGTCGACTATCCAAAAATTAATTATCCTAAACCAGATGGAAAATTATCATTTGACCGACTTACTAATGTCAGTTTNNCTATGACAAACCATGAAGAAAGTCAGCCATCGCATTTGCAACTAAAAAATCCGAAAGTACCGATTGAAATAAATTTGCCTGAATATGCTGAACCAGCTCAACGTTACTGTCCTGCTGGTGTNTATGAAGTATTNGANGAGAAGAACAAAAAGCCTAGTTTTGTAGTAAATTTTCAAAACTGTGTTCATTGCAAAACTTGCGACATAAAGGATCCAAGTGAGAACATCACATGGGCGACGCCACAGGGTGGTGATGGACCAAACTATCCAAATATGTAGTAGACTCAAATAATTTTGGTCAACATTAGCCTGTAAGAGGATAAATTAGGTTAAGTTATAGTTTATTGATTGTGGGGTTGCATCAGAGGTTAAAACGAATGGTTTTTAAATTTTTAGACGTTTTCAAGCTGCTAGTAGCAAGCATATTTTTTGCAACAGCAGCTTATTCAAATGATGTATCTGGAGCTTATCTTGCTGCTCGACAAGCGGCGGCAAATCATAACTACCGGATTGCGTCAGATTATTTTGTTCGTGCTTTGACACAATCGCCACACGACAAAAATCTCATTAGCCAAGCAATGTCTGCATTTCTTGCCGCTGGAGATGTTGATACAGCTTTCTCTCTAGCTGAAAAACTGGACGACACCGCTCCTAATTCGACGTTGGTAAAGGCTTTGAATTTGGCACGTGCTTTTAAGTTAGAAAACTACCGTGATGTAATTGAACAGTTAGACCAAAAAGGAGTTGCTGGACCTTCCATTGATCGGCTTCTAAAAGGCTGGGCTTTTATGGGGCTAGGACAGGTCGAAAATGCCATGGAAGAATTTCATGNTGTATCAAGCTCTCAGGGCATGCAAAGTTTTTCTAGTTATCAAAAGGCCTTGGCTCTCGGTTTGGTCGGGGATTTTGAAAGTGCTGAAAATATACTTGTGGAAGACAAGTCGACTCAAGTTGTTTTATCGTCACGTGGGCAGCTCGCGTATGCCCAAATTTTAATGCAACTCGAAAGACACGACGACGCAATTAAATTCTTGACAAAAATTTATGAAGATCGTGGTGATCAGGAAATTGGTGTGCTGATTTCTAGAATTCGAGCTGGGGCGCCAATAGATTTCAATATTGTTAGAAATGGAAGTGAAGGAGCCGGTGAGGTTTTTTTATTTTTGGCTTCAGCACTACGAGATGGAGAAAGCCAGAATGGGCTCATTTTTTATACTCGACTTGCAAGTTACTTAGCGCCAGAGAACATGCATGCGACACTCCTTTCTGCAAAATTACTAGAAGAATTAGGTAGTTATGATTTAGCTGTTGCAGCTTATGACCTGGTTCCCCGTAATCACCCTAGTTTTGTTAAAGCAGAATTGGGGCGAGCGAATGCGCTTTCTTACATTGGAAAAACAGAAACTGCGATTGAAGTGCTTACTCAGTTATCAGAGAGTTTTCCCTCTGTGCGTGGTGTTTATGATGCTTTAGGCAACTTGTTACGGCGTGATGGCCAGTATGAAAAAGCTACGAAAATTTATGACATAGCGATCGATATGATTAGAGACCCGCAACCTAAGCATTGGTATAATTTTTACGTACGTGCAATTGCACATGAAAGACAAGGTAAGTGGGATTATGCTGAGCGTGATTTTAGAAAGGCGCTGGTATTATCACCGAAACAATTCCAAGTTTTAAATTATATGGGCTATTCTCTGGTTGAACGAGGAGATCGACTAGATGAAGCTCTTTCGATGATCAAAATTGCAGTTAATGCACAACCGGAAGCTGGTTACATTATTGATAGTCTTGGGTGGGTTCAATACAAGCTTGGCTTTTTTGACGAAGCAGTCATTCAGTTAGAACGTGCCGCCGAATTAATGGCAACTGACCCTATCGTTAATGATCATCTAGGAGATAGCTATTGGGCCGTTGGTAGAAAAGTAGAGGCTCGTTTTCAATGGCGTCGAGCATTAAGTTTTATAACAAACGATACAGCAGTCGAAGATATAGATCCAATAAGAGTCCAGAAGAAATTGGACGTTGGACTTGATGCTGTTTTGGCCGCAGAGGGTAAACCGCCTTTACGGATAGCCGATAGTGACTAGGTCGTCCGCACCCGCTAAGATCAATCTTTGTTTGCATGTGACTAAGCAACTTCAAGATGGATTGCACGAACTTGAGAGTTTGGTCACATTTTTGGATTGTGGTGAGTGGGTTGAAGTCGCAAAGGGCTTCAAAACAGAATTGAAAATCACTGGTCCACAAAATAAGAATCTTAAAGATTTAGGTGATAACCTGATATTTCATACAACTCGACTGTTTCCTCGTCACTGCTACAGTAAAATCACACTTCATAAAACAATGCCAATCGCATCTGGAATTGGTGGTGGGAGCGCAGATGCCGCAGCTGCTATAAAATCAATGTGCAAAGTCTGGGAATTACCTTTCCCAAACATAACAACTCAACTTAAACTGGGAGCAGATGTTCCGGTATGTATGTACTCCCAACCAGTTTTGGTAAAAGGAGTTGGAGAGAAGATATCGCCAGTATTAAATTTTCCCAAGTTGTTTTGTTGTTTGGTTAATCCGGGGGTAGCTGTTGCTACTGCAGACATTTTCAGAGAATTGAATAAAAAAGAAAACCCTTCTATTCACCCAATTCCTAAAAATGAAAAAGATTGGTTGGTCTGGCTTGCCAAACAGCGAAATGATTTACAGAAAACGGCGACTTTGGTTGTGCCAGAAATTAGTTTTGTTTTAAAGGCTCTAAATAAGTGTAACCCTATCGTGTCCCGAATGTCAGGATCTGGCGCAACTTGTTATGCTTTATTTGACACCTTGGAAAAAGCTAAACATTGTTCTAATCAGATTTTAAAACAAAATCCAAAATGGTGGACTGCANCAGGGGCTTTGCTGCAATGATATTAGTTGATTCGCTGGGTAACATAGTCAGCTAAGTCAATTAAGATCGTTTTTAAAATACTGTCTGGTATTTCGTTTAAAGCAGATTTTGCTTTTTTTGACCATTCCAANGCTTGCTGAAGCGTCAGCTCTAGNGANTTGTACTTATTCATTATAGACAATGCGTTTTTTAGGTCACCGNCAGCCTGCTTTCCTTTNTCGATGCATTTTACCAAAAATTNTTGTTCGGACTGGTTTGCTGATTGCATTGCTTTGATTAGTGGCAGTGTCATTTTTTGTTCACGAAAATCATCACCAATATTTTTGCCAGTAGCATCTGTGCCAAGATAATCAAGGAGATCATCAACAATTTGAAAAGATATACCAAGGGCATCTCCATAATTATGAAATGCTTTAACAACTGCTTCATCTTGATTTGATATGACAGCGCCCACTTCTGTGGCTGCTGCAAAAAGAACGGCAGTTTTTCCACGTATGACTTTTAGGTAAGTTTCTTCGGTNGTTTTTATATTTTTTGACGCCGTCAGTTGTAAAATTTCGGCTTCAGCCATTATCGCCGATGCATCAGCAAGAATATTCAAAACTTTTATATTTTGGGTTTTGATCATTAATTGAAAAGCACGAGAAAATAAGTAGTCNCCAACCAATACACTTGACTGATTGTCCCAAAGTAAATTAGCAGTGGGTTTTCCCCGTCGTCGAGTGCTTTCATCAATCACATCGTCATGCAGCAAAGTGGCAGTGTGAATGAACTCAACAGTTGCGGCGAGGTTGATATGTNAAAGGCCAGCATAGCCGCACATTTTCGCCGCAGCGATTGTTAGCATTGGGCGGAGCCTCTTACCACCAGCATCAACTAAATGTGTNGTAACTTCNGCAATACGTGGGGCGTAATCAGATTTCATGTGGGATGATATTAAGTTATTAACCTGCTCCATTTCNTCCGCAAGAAACTTTGCAAGTTGGTCNGTNGGACTTANTNTAANTTNATCTAAGGTCATGCATTTTTCCNAACGTCTCGACAAATNCNAGTATATCCCATTAAGCCTAAATAATGAAAGAACTGCTACGCACTACCGATCCTACTATAATAGCCTTTGCTAGGGCTCTTTTAAAGGCTGAAAATATAGCCTTCTACGAATTTGACGTAAATAGTAGTATTTTAGAGGGCAGTATTGGAATATTGCCACAGCGATTGATGGTTTCCAATTGTGATCATTCTATTGCTATAGCTGTAATGCGGGATAACGATATAGATTTGGGTCAATAGTGGATTTAACTCGTGATAAGTTTCTAGGTGGTAAATTACTATTACACCAGCCGAAGGGTGGATATCGGGCTGGTATTGACCCAGTTTTATTGGCTGGAGCATGTCCAGCGCTGCCTGGTGAACATATTCTAGAACTTGGCTGTGGAGTTGGAGTTGCAAGCTTATGTCTAGCGGTAAGGGTTCCCAAATTAAAATTATATGGTGTTGAGATTCTTGCTGAATATGCTGACCTTGCACGTAAAAATGCGCTACAAAACAACTTTAAATTAGAAGTAATAATAGGCAATGTATCTGGGCACCCAACCCCTTTTTATGATCAGCAATTTCATCAAGTTATTATGAATCCACCATTTTTTGAGAAAAATTCTTCTTTGGCCTCTCCCGAGCCTGGCCGAGCTTCTGGGAAAATAGAGCAGGTGCCTCTTTCAGATTGGTTTAAAACTGCCACTAAACGCCTGAGGCCTAAGGGTTATCTGACTATAATACAAAGAGTCGAACGCTTACCAGACGTTTTGGGTGCTCTTCAGGGGCGTTTAGGCTCCATTTTGGTTCAACCTTTGGCTCCACGTGATGGGCGTCGAGTAAACCTGGTTTTGGTTCGTGCACGAAAGTTTGGTCGAGCAGATTTCCAGCTTCTTCCAACAATAAATTTACACGTGAGCTATAAAACTAGCAAAAATCAGTCAGATTACAGGCCGGAAATTTTGGCAATACTTCGAGATGGAGAAGCGTTTGAATGGACGCCCTGAGGATTGGGCAATCTTTCGCTCAAAATACATTTACACTATATCTTGTGATTTCTAGGAGGTGACATACTACAAATTTTGTGTTCAACTCGTCGATAAGGCAAATCGAGAGGAGGAACTATGAACATTAATTCCAGAATCGCTGTGTTGCAACAGAGGCATATTAGTCTTGATAAGGCAGTAGAAATCGCTCAAAAATCTCCAGGTGCAGATCATTTAGAAGTATCAGAACTTAAAAAGAAAAAGCTCTTATTAAAAGAAGAAATTTCGAGGCTCGTTCAGGCTTAATGATTAGGCCCGACTTTTAGCTGTCACAGCTACAAGATTTTTCATCTATATCGTCATACCATGTACTGGCCACCATTCGCCGTAAGGGTTGTGCCTGTTATGAAACTGGCTTCATCTGAAGCTAAGAATAAAACGCAGCGCGCAATTTCGTTTGCTTCGCCAAGACGTCCGGCTGGAATTTGAGCAATTATACCATCTTTTACTTTATCAGGCA
>NZVF01000087.1 GCA_002698165.1 Planktomarina sp.
GCCATTAACAGGCCTGCCAGCAAAATACCGATTGGGTTTAAACGGCCCAGAAAAGCCACAATGATAGCTGTGAAACCATACCCAGCATTAAAAGCAATATTTACTTGGCCACTTGGTCCGGCAATTTCAAACATCCCCGCCAGCCCTGCTAGGGCGCCGCTACTGCCCAGACAGAAAATGACCAACTTGTTTGGGTTAACCCCAGCAAAACGAGCTGCTTTAGGGCTCTCGCCAGTAAGCCGGATGTGAAACCCAAGTTGATGCCGCGCAAGTATCACATACGCAAATATTATTGCAATTAGGCCGAAAATTACTCCCATATGTACTCCCGACCCAGCCCAAATCTCAGCGTTATGTGCACTGGCGTACTGCTGTAGGTTCCTTGATCCTGGGAAACCAAAACCCTCTGGGTTTTTCATTAATCCGAGAGACATAGACGCGAGTAGTTGTTCGGCTACATAAACTAAC
Source organism: Planktomarina sp. (assembly GCA_002698165.1). Lineage (GTDB taxonomy): Bacteria > Pseudomonadota > Alphaproteobacteria > Rhodobacterales > Rhodobacteraceae > Planktomarina. The sequence goes on from NZVF01000087.1 coordinate 469, forward strand.
ATGAGACTAACGAGTATTTCGTTTGTACCAAACTTAGTTTTTAGAATTGCAGGGATCATTGCCCATAGAAATCCGCCAAGAGCGCCAAGTATAATCATGGTCGGGAATATAAAAATACTCTCAGCTGGGTATACAGCAAGGGCAAATCCAGCACCAAATAAAGCACCAACAATATATTGACCCTCAGCACCAATGTTCCAAATACCAGCTCTAAACCCCATGGACAGACCAATAGCTATCAAAATCAATGGGGCGCCTTTGATTAGCAGTTGTGGCCGGTAATACCAAGCAAACTCTGAGAACAATGGGTCATAGAAAATGATACGAATAGCTTCAAAGGGATTTTTCCCTAAAAGTGCAAACATGACTCCACCGCCGATCATTGTAGCGACGACTGCCAGTATTGGTGCTAGATACTCCCATGTTTTTGATGGACTGGGTCTTTTTTCAAGCCGCAGCATTGGCGCCTCCCAGCATTAACCCAATTTCATCCAAGCTAATTTTCGCCATTGGCTGGGTATCTGAAAGTTTGCCGGCATTTAACGCAGCAAAGCATGTTGAAATTTCAATTAATTCATCTAGATCTTGGCTTATAACAACTATAGCCGCACCGTTACTGGCTAAATCGAGCAGTGATTGTCGGATGGACGCGGCTGCAGCTGCATCCACACCCCATGTGGGTTGGTTTACAATTAAAACAATTGGATCTTGCAGAACTTCTCGCCCAATTACAAATTTTTGTAAATTCCCTCCAGATAAAGAACGAGCTACCGATTGGGGACCAGGCGTCCGTACATCAAATTGATCAATGACGTTTTTGGCGAAGTCTTTAGCTTGTTTCCAGTCTAGAAATCCGGACTTGCTCAGTTTCTTTCTCACCATTGCGGTGAGCATAGAATTCTCGGTAAGATCCATATCGGGAGCTGCTGCATGCCCTAATCTTTCTTCGGGAGCAGCTAGAACTCCTAACGCGCGTCGTTGGTTAGGAGTTAAGTGCCCGATGCTATCACTATCTAACTGAACTGAATCAGGTGAGGTCAGAACTTCTCCTGAAAGACAGGCTAAAAGCTCGTCTTGTCCATTTCCAGCTACGCCTCCAATTCCTAAGATTTCACCTTTATGAAGCTGGAAGGAAATATTTCTTAAACTAGTTCCAAAAGCGGATTGCGGTGGTAACGATAAGTTTGAAATTTCAAATACAACGTCACCGAGGTCCACTTTATCTGCCTTTGTGGTTTTTAATGAGGCTCCCACCATCATCTCAGCAAGTTCGCGCGCGGATTTGTCTCTCGGATCGCATGTGGCGACTTTTTTGCCATTACGCAAAATAGTTGCTGTCTCACAGAGTGCGCGGATCTCTTCTAGTTTATGTGAGATATAAAGAATCGATGTGCCCTCTGATTTTAATTTTCGAAGGGTTGTGAAAAGTGTGGTAACCTCTTGCGGAGTCAAGACACTGGTTGGTTCATCCATAATTAATAATTTGGGGTCTTGTAATAGACAGCGGATAATTTCTACTCTTTGTCGTTCACCGGCTGATAAATCTCCAACCAACCTTTGGGGATCAAGCGGTAAGCCGTACGCATTAGAGACCTCATGAATACGTTTCGATAATGCATTTGATTTTGGTGGTTTTTCCATTCCAAGTGCAATATTTTCAGCTACACTGAGTGCCTCAAAGAGACTAAAGTGTTGAAAAACCATTGCAATGCCTTGAGCTCTGGCGGCACGAGGCTCTGATGGGGTGAATATTTTACCCTCAAGCTGCATTTGTCCTGTATCAGGTCGAACCAAGCCATAGATCATTTTTACCAATGTTGATTTGCCGGCTCCATTTTCACCAAGCAAGGCATGAATTTCACCAGCACAAATTTCAAAACTCACTTTATCATTGGCTGTAACGCCGGGATAAGATTTGGTTAACCCATCCAGGTGCAAGAGTGACTGGTTCACAACTGGGAGCTCCTTTGATTGGCAATGCTATTATGGACTGACAATAAGCTGTGTGTTACGCCAACTGCAATCGCAATTGGTTTTTTACCAAGATTTGGTTCGCCAATAGGGCAGGTTATTTTTGATATTTCACTGGCAGTGTGGCCTAAAGCCAAGAGACGATTTTGGAAACGAGCCCACTTGCTCTTAGAGCCAATTAGGCCACAAAATTTGAACTTCTGTGTAAGAGCTGCATTACAGAGAGCGAGGTCCAAAGCATGAGAATAGGTGAATATTAGATGTTTGGATTCCGTCGGAGCGTGATGCATTAAAAGAGTAGGATCTTTTGCAGGCACCACAGCTATATTTTTGGGTGGATCTGAAGGGAACCTGTCGACACTTGTGTCGATCCAGGTAATGTTAAATTCTTCTAATTCTGAAGCTATTTGCACAACTGCCCGACCAACGTGACCGGCCCCCCAAATCCAAAGCGGTGTTCGTGCGGGGTTGATGGGTTCGGCTAACCAACCTTTTTCAAATTCAAAAGTGCATGGTGCAGCGCCATTTCGGTTAGTTCGTTGCAGGCGGGCGATGTNAAGCGGTAGATCTTCATTACCCGCTACGCGTCTTACAAAAAGCTGCGACGCTTCCACGGGTGAATCAAAATACTCTGTNACAAGAGTAANGTGGCCNCCGCAACATTGACCCAATTCGGGTCCAAGTGGGTAGTTGCGAACCCCTATTTTTAGGTNTTTTGNNGCCTGGTNTTCTAAAGCGCCTCCACCAATGCTTCCACTTTGTCCACCTTCCCACAATAACATTGAGGCTCCAATTTCGCGTGGTGAGGACCCTCTCACAGCGGCGATCACAACACGGTGTACTGCCCCATATTTCAAAATGATATTATTTACTTCTGTTTGATCAAAGCTCACTTTTATCACCTTTTGCACGTTTGATTGCAAAAAATACTTCTTCAGCTGTCGCAGGTGCTTGAAGGTTGGGATAATTGGAACCGCAAGATGATACTGCATCTGAGAGTGCTAAAAATGCAGATATTCCATGCATCAGGGGAGGCTCACCGACCGCTTTTGATCTGTAGATGGTATTCTCTTTATTTGGTTTATCCCAGAGTGCCACGTTAAAAATTTCAGGCCTATCTGAACAGGCAGGAATTTTATAAGTTGATGGCGCATGAGTTTTTAACTGACCTTCTGAATTCCAAACGAGCTCCTCAGTAGTTAACCACCCTGCACCTTGCACGAAACCGCCTTCTACTTGTCCAATATCTAATGCCGGATTAAGTGAGTGACCACAGTCATGCAAAATATCACACCGTAGAATTCGATTTTCACCAGTCAATACATCGATTACAACTTCAGTTACAGAGGCACCGTAAGCAAAATACAAGAAAGGGCGGCCCTGTCCCTTTATCCGATCCCATTTAATGTGTGGTGTTTTGTAAAATCCTGTTGCGGATAAAGATATCCTATTTTCATAAGCTGAGTTGATAACATCTATCCATGGTATCTCAAAGTTAGGCCCTGACGCCAGGCCATCTTTAAATGTAATCAAATTTAACTGGCACTGGTGCTGTGCGGCTAAGTGAGTTGAAAGCCGGTGCTGTAGAGTTTGGCAGGCAGCATCGACCGCCATTCCATTTAAGTCAGAACCTGAACTGGCGGCGGTTGCAGAGGTATTTGGTACCTTACTTGTATCGGTTGCACTTGCACGGATAGTAGATTGTGGGACCCCAAGGGTACGGCTGGCCACCTGTGCTACTTTTTGAAAAAGGCCTTGCCCCATTTCTGTACCACCGTGATTTATAAGAACTGAGCCATCAGTGTAAATTTGTACTAATGCTCCGGCTTGGTTTAGATGCGTTAAGGTAAATGAAATTCCAAATTTGACTGGACTAAAGGCAATTCCGCGTTTGAGCAGCGAGTTTTTGTTGTTCCAATCCGCCACAGATAATTTCCGTGCAGCGTAATCTGAGCTAGCGAGAAGAGCTTTTGTAATATCACCTAAAATAAAGTCAGTCACCGGCATTCTATAAGGTGTCGTGGTGGGTGCCTTAGTATTTTTGGACATCTCTGGATAATAGTTTTTAGTGCGGACAATTGCTGGGTCCAGCTTCAGGATGTGAGCTATGTGATCCATTACACGTTCTATTCCAATCATTCCCTGAGGTCCGCCAAAGCCACGGAATGCAGTTGCACTTTGTGTATTGGTTCTAAGTCTGTGGGATGTAATGCGAACATGGGGTAGCTCATAAGCATTGTCTGCATGTAGCATAGCTCGATCCGCTACTGGCAATGACAAGTCTTGTGACCAACCGCAACGAAAATAATGGGTGAAATCTAGAGCTTGTATTCGACCGTTGTGGTCGAACCCCACTTGATAATTAATGCGGCAGTCATGGCGTTTGCCAGTTATTATAAAATCGTCGTCACGGTCGTATCGCATTTTACATGGTCGTCCGGTTTGTACTGCTGCAATGGCACATGCCACAGCTAGGGCATTGCCTTGACTTTCTTTACCACCGAACCCTCCACCCATGCGTCGCACTTCAACCTTAACTGCGTGCTGGGATAGGTTTAAAGCTTCTGCGACCTTGTGCTGGATTTCTGATGGATGNTGTGTCGAGGAGTGGACAACTATGTCACCATGCTCGCCAGGCAATGCTAAAGCNGCTTGCCCTTCCAGATAAAAATGCTCTTGTCCTCCTAACGTTAGGCTTCCTTCAGCACGGTNTAGTGAACCTTGAAGTATCTTGTCTGGTGTTCCTTTCAGATAAACTCGTGGACCGTTCTCAAAACGGGCATTGGAATCAAGAGCCTGATCTATAGTAAGAATTGCAACTTTCTCATTAATTTTAAACTTAGCCTGTTTTGCGGCCTTCCGGGCCTCGAAGTGGCTATCCGCGATAACCATAAAGACCGGTTGACCAGCATAATGAACTTGGCTTTCTGCTAGCAAAGGTTCATCATGTGCCGATGGCGAAACATCATTAGTAAACGGTAAGTCCTGGGCTTTTAGTACTGCACGCACACCTTTAGCTGCCCAGACAGCTTTTAGATCAAGGGACTTAATTTCACCCCTAGCAATNGGTGATAGACCAAATGCAACGTGTAAAGTGTTTGAAGGAGTTGGAATATCATCAACATAACGGGCGGATCCGCTGACGTGTTCAATTGCTGCGTCATGTTGCAAGGATTTTGCCACAGTCATGGGCGCNCTTTCAGAATATTTGTTTCTTTATTTTCAAGTTCAATGAAATAGCGCAGTAGCATGTTCTGAGCAGTTTCTGCGCGGTATTGTGCGCTGGCGCGAGCGTCTGACATTGGCGTGAAATCGTNCAACAAAATTGATTTTGCCTCTTCAAAGNTTTGAAAATTCCACCTTTTTCCAATGAGAGCATTCTCAGTGTTTTTGGCACGTGATGGGGTTGCTGCCATCCCACCAAAAGCAATTCTAGCAGATTTTATTAAATCAGCCTCNACTGTTAAATTAATACAACCGCAAACTGCTGAAATATCTTGATCGAAACGCTTTGATAATTTATAACATTTCAGTCTATTTTCATTTTTTGGTAGGTCGATGGCTTCTACAAATTCACCCTTCATAATGTTTTGGGTTCCATAGTCGATAAAAAAATCTTCTAATGGTATCTGCCTACGCTTAGTCCCTTGACGAAGGATTAAAGTTGCGCCCAAAGCTATTAAGGCTGGTGAGCCATCGCCGATGGGTGACCCATTGGCAATATTTCCTCCAATTGTAGCTGCGTTGCGCACTTGTGGACCGCCATATCGCGCTAACATTTCGTTAAATGATGGATAAATTGGAGCAATGTACTTCATCAAATCTGAAATTGTGGTAGCTGCACCTATTCGTAAAAACTCCCCTTTATCCTCTACTTTGTTTAAATCATCTACAAAGCCAAGAAATGCTAACGGAGCTATATCACGCATGTGTTTCGTAACCCAAAGACCTACGTCGGTGCCACCAGCGATCAAGGTACCTGCGGGGTTCTTAACATACCAGTTGGCAAGCTCATCGGAAGATTTAGGGCAGAATATCTTTTCTGTACTGGTTGGTTTATCAATTGGTTGTGGTAACTCTTTGATCCACTCCGGTACCGGTTTTTCCGCTGCAAGCATGGCAGCGCGGACTATTGGGGCATATCCGGTACAGCGACATAGGTTTCCTGCAAGCGCCAGATCAAAGTCCTTTTCACCATTGGTATGAGCTGCTGCCATAGTGGTAATAAAACCGGGAGTGCAGAACCCGCACTGTGCACCATGTTGTGTAATCATTGCTTCTTGCACCGGATGCAAAGTTCCATTGGATGCCCTTATACCTTCCACAGTTCGNACGGATTTACCTTGGATTTGAGGCAGGAATAAAATGCAAGCATTCATACTTTTCGGTGCGCCGTCGCTTCCTGTCAAAATAACAGAGCAGGCACCACAATCACCCTCATTACAACCCTCTTTAGTNCCGCAAAGTTTTGCATTGTCACGCAGATATTCGAGTAAAGTTTCGGTACCAGTTTTTGCGGTCGTAGAAACAGACTCGCCGTTTAGACGAAACGAAATTTTCATATTAAGAAATCAAGCCACTGTCTGTTTCGCTCCCCACGCTCGGGTCCGATGCGGCGTAAGACCAGAGCGGGAACAAGATTATTTAGCACTGATTATAGTACCTATGGCAAGCAAAATCTTTGTCTAAGTTGGGATGGCTTGGTTATCTTTCGTCTGATGGAGTGATTTTTTTAATTTTAGCTGGCTGATGAGGANTGAGCAGTTTAATCATCAAGTATGGAAAAGAATCCAAAATTTATTCATCTGAGGNCCCATAGTGAGTATTCATTATTAGAGGGCGCCTTACGTCTGAAAAAACTGCCAGAACTNCTAGAAATAATGGGCATGCCCGCCATTGCAATCACAGACACTAACAATATGTTTTGTGCGCTGGAATTCTCTGAGTACGCTTCCAAGGCAGGGATCCAGCCTATTATTGGTTGCCAGTTGGACGTGGCCTACGACCCAGCTCGACTTGGTGAGAAAGTTCGTTTGCCTGCTTCCTTGGTATTATTGGCACAAAACGCGACTGGCTATCAGAACCTATTAATATTAAATTCACGCCTTTATTTGAACGCAAATGGGGAACGGCCCCAGTTACAAATATCAGACCTTGTTGACCATGCTGAGGGCGTAATATGTCTTACTGGGGGACCCGATGGGCCACTGGGTCGGCTACTACAGGCTGGGCAAGTAGATAAGACACGGGCCTTAATCGATAAATTAAAACAAGCTTATGGGAATCGTCTTTACATAGAGTTGCAACGTCACCCAGGTGATGATGGCATCGTGCCTGATTCTGAGAGGCTGACTGAACGTGGGTTAATTGAATTAGCCTATTCGATGGACCTGCCATTAGTGGCTACTAATGATGTTCATTTTGCGAAGCCTGAAAGCTACGAGGCTCACGATGCTCTATTATGCATTGCTGATGGTTCCTATGTGGATCAACAAGAACCGCGTCGGCGTTTGACCTCTCAACATTATTTGAAAACTCCATCTGAGATGGCTCTTTTGTTCGCCGACATACCTGAAGCTTTAGAAAATACCATTGAGGTGGCGCGACGCTGTGCATTCAAAGCTTTTAAGCGGGATCCAATTCTACCTAAATTCGCAGACAACGAAGTGGCCGAACTCCGTAAAAAATCAAATGCAGGCTTAAAGAAACGTCTATCGGTGGTTCAGCATGCGGTGTCTGTAGAGGAGTACCAAAAGAGACTTGATTTTGAACTTGATACAATCGAAAGCATGGGTTTTCCTGGTTACTTTTTAATTGTTGCAGATTTTATTTCTTGGACTAAGGCTCAGAAAATTCCAGTCGGACCTGGACGTGGATCAGGTGCTGGGTCACTCGTTGCCTACGCCCTTACAATTACGGACCTGGATCCTTTACGGTATGGTTTGTTGTTTGAAAGGTTTTTGAACCCAGAACGAATTTCAATTCCTGATTTTGACATTGATTTTTGTATGGATCGCCGAGAGGAAGTTATTAGATATGTTCAGCAGAAATATGGACGAGATCGTGTTGGTCAAATTATTACCTTCGGTGCTCTACTTTCGAAAGCTGCCGTAAGGGATGTTGGCCGGGTGCTTCAAATGCCTTATGGGCAGGTGGATCGAATTGCTAAAATGATACCCGTGGACGGTGTGAAACCCGTTAGTATTGAAAAAGCGTTGGCTGATGAACCGCGTTTGCGTCACGAAGCTAAAGCCGAAGAGGTGGTTGATAGGTTGCTGACCTATGCACAGCAAGTCGAAGGACTGTTGCGGAACGCGTCTACTCACGCAGCTGGAGTAGTTATTGGAGATAGACCTTTAGATCAATTAGTTCCTCTCTACCAAGACCCCAGGTCCGATATGCCGGCTACTCAATTTAACATGAAGTGGGTTGAACAAGCTGGATTAGTTAAATTTGATTTTTTAGGGCTTAAAACCCTTACAGCAATTCAAAATTCAATCGATTTGATAAATCGAACAAGACAACTGCACGTGAATGCACAAGGAAACAAGCTTTATGAGCCCGCCATTGGAACGGAAGGTGACATCAATGCTATTCCGTTGGACGACACTCTAGCTTTTGAATTGTATTCTGCGGCTCAAACAATTGCAGTATTTCAGGTTGAATCCAGCGGAATGATGGATGCGCTCAAAAGAATGAAGCCAAATTGTATCGAAGATATTGTAGCGCTGGTAGCGCTTTATAGACCTGGCCCAATGGAAAATATACCAAAGTATTGTGAAGTAAAAAATGGTCTAAGTGAACGTGAATTATTGCACCCATTAGTGGATCACATTCTTGACGAAACTCAGGGAATTATTGTCTATCAAGAGCAGGTGATGGAAATTGCACGTCAGATGGCGGGATATTCGTTAGGGGGCGCTGATTTGCTTCGTCGTGCAATGGGTAAAAAAATTCAAGAAGCGATGGATGCCGAAAAGCCAAAATTCCTAAGTGGGGCAGCGTCCCGTGAGGTTGATGAAAAAACGGCAAAAGAAACTTGGGATTTGTTAGACAAATTCGCTAATTATGGATTTAATAAATCGCATGCTGCTGCCTATGCTGTTGTGAGTTATCAAACTGCTTGGTTAAAAGCGAACCATCCACTAGAGTTTATGGCCGGTATAATGAATTGTGATTTACACCTTACTGACAAACTTGCGATTTATTTTAATGAAGTAAGGAAGGGTCTTAAGTTGCCGTTCACTCCGCCTTGTGTAAATCGTAGCCAACCGCGATTTGACGTGCAAGACGGTGCTTTGTTGTATGGACTAGGAGCGTTGAAAAACATTGGTATTGAGGCCATGCGTTTGGTCACAGAGGCTCGAACAGGACAGCCTTTCGTGACATTATTTGATTTTGCTCGTAGGGTCGATTTGAAAAAATTAGGCAAACGACCTCTTGAGATGTTAGCGCGTGCTGGTGCCTTTGATCAACTAGACGTTAATCGCAATCGAGTATTTAGTAGTATCGATGCTTTGGTGGGTTATTCTGCTGCAGTTCATCAACAGCGTAATTCAAATCAAGTTAGCTTATTTGGAGAGGCCGGAGATGATCTTCCTGAGCCGCGACTTTCGCCTGTTGAAAATTGGTTGCCAGCTCAACAATTAGGTGAAGAATTTCAGGCTATCGGTTTTTATTTGTCGGGACATCCATTGGATGATTATGCGTCCGCACTTAGGCGATCTGGTATTATGACCTTAGACCAACTTATTGATAAAGTTAAGTCTGGCCCAATCGTTGCAAAATTATCAGGAATAATTGCAGGGCGGCAGGAACGCAAATCAGCTCGCGGTAACCGTTTCGCCTTTATTCAACTAAGTGATACAACTGGAAATTATGAAATTACGATGTTTAGTGATACTTTAGAGTCATGCCGCCATCATTTAGAAATTGGTGCAAAAGTTGTAGTCAGTGTAGAGGCAACAATGGAAGCTGAACAACTGAAATTGTTGTGTCGCTCTGCACAGCCAATGGACCACATAGTATCTCAATTAGGATCTGTTGGATTGCGGGTGTACCTTCAAGAAGTTGAAGCTATTTCATTGGTCGCCACGGTACTAGAAGATGCAACAAAAGCGACTAGAACTGGAGCCAAAGGACCCGTTTCTTTATGCTTGATTAATCAAACCTTGCCTGGCGAAGTTGATATGGAGCTTGGACAAAATTNNTTAGTTTCGCCGCAAATTAAAGGAGCTCTTAAAAGTCTTCCAGGGGTGTTGATGGTTGAAGATCTATAAAGTTCTAATGTTGACGATAGATAAATGGATTTTTAATTTAATAGTGTGGNGGACGTTCATCTCTAAAAATTATTTCACTATCGCCTTGATCNGTGTNGCGTGTTTGAATTTTTCGAGTTAANTNTTTCANCAATCCAGAAAGTCTACTGAGTTCAATATCTTGCCTCGCAACGATATCAGAAAGATCGTCCACGGTTCGCATGAGATGTGCGACCTGTTCTTCCAAAGCTTTTGTCATTTGATGTATCTGANGGATTGAAGCAGTTGGTTCAAGTGCAAAAATTTTAAAATTATAATTAAGTCATTTGTACTGACGTGTTGCTCCTTAGCCTTTGGCCCGTTAAATGCTGATAAAGTATCANGAGGTTTTTATGGCTAAGCACAAAAATGAACCACGACCCAAGGCGNTACCTCCTAAGGGTTTTCGTGATTACTTCAGCTTGGACATTTACGCTCGGTCAAAAATGCTCAATAAAATTTCGGATGTTTACCATCTATATGGGTTTGAGAAATTCGAAAGCAGTGCCGTTGAAACTGTTGAAGCATTAGGTAAGTTTTTACCAGATGTGGATCGTCCTAACGATGGTGTCTTTGCCTGGAAAGAGGAGGATGACTGGCTAGCATTACGTTATGATTTAACAGCGCCCTTGGCTCGAGTATATGCGCAATATAGGAATAATTTGCCCAGTCCCTATCGTCGCTTTTCTATGGGTCCNGTTTGGCGCAACGAAAAACCTGGACCAGGAAGGTTTCGACAGTTCTACCAATGTGATGCGGACACTGTGGGATCGTCAAATATGGCNGCGGATGCAGAGATTTGTACNATGCTTGCTGATTGTATGGAAAGTGTTGGTATCGAGCGTGGTGATTATATTGTACGTATTAACAATCGCAAAGTTCTCAATGGCATAATGGAACAAGCGGGCATTTTTGATCCNGATAATCCTANTAACTTTTTGCNTGAAAGGGGTATTGTTCTACGTGCGATTGATAAGTTTGATCGACTGGGTTTTGATGGCGTTGAGAAATTATTAGGTGCTGGGCGTGAAGATGATAGTGGAGANTTTACTGCAGGTGCTGNTTTAACTGATGGACAAATTGAGATTGTTTTAGCGTTCATGCGGGCAATTGGAACTACATCTGAAAGTACATTGGTTAATTTATTGGAATTAGTAAAAGGATCATTAACTGGCCAGGTGGGGGTGCAAGAGCTAGAAAAAATCTCTAACCTGGTAACTGGACAAGGGTACGGTATGGATCAAATACTTTTGGACCCATCTGTAGTACGCGGTCTTGGTTATTACACTGGCCCAGTGTATGAAGCTGAACTGAAATTCAAAATAAAAGACGAAAAGGGCCGTCTAAGACAATTTGGATCTGTAGCAGGTGGTGGAAGATATGATGACCTTGTAAAACGCTTTACGGGTCAAGAGGTGCCTGCTGCTGGGATTTCGATTGGTGTGGACCGCCTGCTCGCTGCTCTGCGGATGAAGAAAAAAAGTGATAATGAAATTATTGGNCCTGTAGTGGTGACTGTAATGGATAAAGGCCGCATGGTTGATTATCAAACAATGGCCACTGAGTTAAGAAATGCTGGAATTCGGGCGGAGGTTTACCTTGGTAATCCAAGAAATTTTGGCAATCAGCTTAAATANGCTGATAGTCGTNCGAGCCCTATTGCAATTATTGAAGGTGGAGATGAAAAGGCGGCTGGTGTGGTGCAAATTAAGGATTTAATCCTTGGTGCTACNTTGGCNAAGAAGGCTACCTTGGAGGAGTGGAAGTCTCGACCCAGTCAGATTGAATGTGCTCGTGATGATTTGGTCATGCAGGTCCGCAAGATGTTGGCAGAGCAGGCGCGTGAGNATTAATTGCATTAAGCTTGAAATTGACTGCTTCATTACGTTGTAGACCAGCGTCTATAGTAAGCCAATATCGGCTAAAGCTGTTTGCAACTCAGGAGGCAAGGCGTCATCATTAGGTCGAGCAGGCGCCAAATCTGGAGGAGCGTCACTGAGTTGTAAATAACGCCAACCTTGAAAGGCCCGTTTTGGTGTTGAGGCTACGTTGATTAATTTGGGATCACAGACAATTGCGCAGCGGCGAATGCCATCATTCCCAATTGTCTCATCGAGCCGCAAGATTATTTGGCGGCATAGAATTTTTCCTTTGATCACCCAATANATCGATCCGCCGTTTAGCAGCTCTTCGCCCCGTTTTGGCCACATGCGCGTGACGTGGCGCGGTAGGCCATCCTTCGTCTGTGCCCTTGGTGTTGCTTGCCATTTTGCTAAGTCCTGGACGATTTCCGTACCCACACTAAGCTTCACTAAATTTGTAGTTTTTGACAATTTTNTTACCTAAATCATATCTTCGTTTGGTGAAAATCAAATTTCGCTATTCTATACAAGTTGACCTTTTCTAGATGAATACTTAACCTGAGGTCAAACCTCTAAAATCTCAANNTGGAATTTCCTATGANACGCTTTGACGCATCTATTGCTGAACAAATATGGGACATGAAGTACAGATTTAAGGGACCTGATGGNGNTCCTATTGATAATACTGTGGAGGACAGCTGGCATCGTATCGCTGGAGCGTTGTCNTCAGTTGAAAGTTCTCCCGAATATTGGAAACCAATATTTTTTGAAGCATTNTCTNACTTTCAGTTTCTGCCTGCCGGAAGAATAATGGCAGGTGCGGGNACAGANCGNAGTGTGACNNTGTTCAACTGCTTTGTCATGGGCACCNTACCAGATAGCATGGGCGGTATTTTTGACATGCTGAAAGAGGCTGCGTTGACAATGCAGCAGGGTGGTGGAATTGGCTATGATTTTAGTACAATCAGACCGATGGGTGCTAAAGTAAAGGGTGTGGCAGCCGATGCTTCTGGCCCACTTTCTTTCATGGATGTTTGGGACTCAATGTGTCGCACGATTATGTCAGCTGGCAGTAGACGTGGTGCGATGATGGCCACAATGCGATGTGATCACCCCGATATCGTGGACTTCATAACAGCCAAGCGAGATCCAGCTCGTCTCAGAATGTTCAATGTTTCAGTTTTAATAACGGATGCATTCATGGATGCAGTTAAGGCAAATGGCCCNTGGAATTTGATATTTGATGGTGAAATATTTAAAACAGTGGATGCCTTAAAGCTTTGGGACCAAATTATGAATTCNACATTTGAATTTGCTGAGCCCGGTGTCATTTTTATAGATAGAATAAACAAATCTAATAACCTTGGTTATTGTGANACTATTGCGGCGACTAACCCTTGTGGCGAGCAACCCTTACCGCCTTATGGAGCTTGTTTGCTGGGGTCGATCAATATGGCACGGCTTGTATCCAATCCCTTTGAAAACGGTGCCTTCCTAGATGAAGTGAAAATGACTGGACTAGTAGCAACGGCCGTCCGAATGATGGATAATGTCGTAGATACCAGCCGATTTCCACTTGATGCACAATCCAGAGAAGCAAAGGCTAAACGCCGAGTAGGCCTAGGGGTTACCGGTCTCGCTGATGCTCTTTTAATGGTCGGGCTACGTTATGGTTCTGAAGAAGCTGCCACTAAAACAGAGCATTGGATGCACCAAATAGCGCGGGCGGCTTATCTGGCGTCAGTTGATTTAGCCAAGGAGAAAGGGCCCTTTCCACTTTTTGACGCTCAGGAATATCTATCCAGTGGAACAATGCAAGTTATGGATAAAGATGTACGCAATGCAATTGAAGAAAATGGAATTCGCAATGCCCT
>NZVF01000088.1 GCA_002698165.1 Planktomarina sp.
GAATAATTTTCTAAATAAGCAGTATTTTTGCTTTCATAAGACTCAATAATACCCCGACTTAAATAATAAATGTCAGAAATCGCCAAATTTAACCCCTTTGCACCCGTAGGAGGAACTACATGGGCACTATCTCCTGCCAAAAATAAATTATGATATTGCATTGGTTCAGATACAAAGCTTCTCAACGGAGCAATTGATTTTTCAATTGATGGTCCCGTTTTAATCATATTAGTAACTTCGTTCGGTAACCTCCGGATTAACGCCTCCCAGAACCGATCATCTGACCAATCTTCTATTTTATCTTTAATATCTACTTGTATGTAAAATCGACTTAACATTGGATTGCGTTGAGAAGCCAAAGCAAAGCCCTCACTGTGATAACCGTATAATACATCTTTATATGGCGGGACTTCAGCCATTATGCCCAACCATCCAAACGGATAATTTCTTTGAAAAGATCGTTGGCGACTTTCAGGGATTACATGACGTGAAATACCATGGAACCCATCACACCCGGCTACATAATCACATGTTATTTTTTGCGGTTTGCCATCCTGTATGAACGTTACCTCCGGATGGATACTATTTATTTTATTAACTTTCACTTCAGAAGCTTCACAGATTATGTGCCCGTTATCTCGCTCTCTTTGCTGAAATAAATCCTCGGTAATAGAAGTTTGACCATATGCCATAAAAGTTTTGCCAGTATACTTTTTAACATCAATAAAAAGGCTAGGCTTTCCCTCCCATGTTATACTTGTACCATCATGGGGCATACCTTCCTTGTCCATCCGATCACCCAAGCCAACATCTCTAAGCAGCTGAACGGTGCCAGCTTCCAAAACACCCGCTCTTATTCGACCTAAGACATAGTTTTTGCTTTGGCGCTCGACAATAATGCTATCTATCTTATTGAGATGCAGGATGTGACTTAGTAATAGTCCAGCGGGACCTCCACCAATAATTGCCACCTGAGTCTTGAAGTTAGCCAAGGTTATTCTCCATCGAAATTATTAAATCTGACCTTAAAACAATTGCATCCATTGAAGTAGATTTTAGTCTTTAAACTTGGGATATCAACTATAACATTAAAAACTTTGAAAAGGATTTTGATTAAATTTGACGGCTATCCGCCCTGCCCTTAAAGATTAGTTAAGTTTTCATATAATAATACTAAAATTTAAAAACCACTCTTTCCAAATGCAATATATAAATATGTAGCGGACATCTGTCGTAAATGAATTTTTGAATGAAACCCTCAACTTTTAATTCCAATGGAGAAGCCGATGAACATTACAAAGCTAACTGCAAGTGACGGGTTTGAGTTTGAATCTTACCTGGTAAAACCAGCAAGCAAACCCCGTGGTGCCATCGTTGTTTTACAAGAAATTTTTGGTGTTAACTCCCATATCCGCTCGATCTGCAAACGATTGGTGGAAAATGGATATGTAGTAATTGCACCGGCTATTTTTGATCGAATCCAACCCGGCTTTGAGAGCGGCTATACCTCAGAGGAGGTTGCACGAGCTAAATCACTGATGCAAAGCTTTAAAATAGATACCGCCTTACTGGATTTAGATGCGGCACGCGAGCATGTTGCTAGTTCAGGTAACGTTGGTCTCGTTGGGTTTTGTCTCGGTGGGTCACTATCTTGGTTAGCTGCAACACGACTGAATGGATTTTCTTGTGCAAGCTCATTTTACGGTGGTATGGTTCAGCAATTTGCTGCTGAAGTTGCTAGGTGCCCTGTCCAATTCCATTATGGTGTTGATGATGCGTCGATACCTGCTGAAAACTATGAAGAGGTCCAAAAACAAAATCCAGAAGCCGAATTTTATCTTTATGAAAATGCTGGTCATGGGTTTAACTGCGATCAACGTGAAAGTTACGCCGCCAAGCCAGCGTCCATTGCATGGACCCGAACACTAGCATTTTTACAAACCAACCTGTCAAAGCCCTAAGAAGTCGGTAAAGCTTGTTATAGCGAGTTGCACAAACTTTGAAAAAGATTTGGCGCTAAGGCCAGGTTTAAAGTTTGAGAAATGCTTGGAAGATTANAATTGGATTAGGAAAAAATATGAAGAAATCAGTCTTAATAGTAGGCGCAGGTTCAGGTCTAAGCGCATCGCTTGCGCACCTATTTTCATCTGAGGGCATGGCTATTGCTTTAGCTGCTCGAAATATTGNAAAACTCAGCAACATAGCAGCTGAGACTGCAGCAAATCTATACAAATGCAACGCTGCAGATCCTACCAGTGTGAGCCACTTATTTGAAACTCTTGATAAAGATATCGGAACTCCTGATATTGTAATTTACAATCCATCAGCTTCAGTCAGAGGGCCTATTCAGGATCTTGATACAGANAAAGCACGGGAGGCAATAAATGTGACNTCATTCGGCGCATTTCTTGTCGCACAACAGGCAGCNNNCCGTATGTTAAAAAGGGGCAGTGGAAGTATTTTTTTTACTGGTGCTACAGCTGGGATAAAAGGATTTGCCAATTCTTCTGTTTTTGCGATGGGAAAATTTGGACTACGCGGTTTGGCACAATCTTTAGCCCGCGAGTTGCATCCTAAAAATATACACATTGGTCATTTTATAATTGATGGTGGAATTAAAAATGNAAAACGAAGTGAACGCCGTGATAGTGGNGATGATAATATGTTAGATCCTGATGCTATCGCCAAAACGTATCTCGAGTTTCATCGTCAACATCGCAGTAGTTGGTCGTGGGAAATCGAATTGCGCCCCTGGTTAGAAAGTTTTTAAATCTGCGGTTAAACCAAAGGCAATCTGGTTTTGGTTAAAAATTTGTACAAAAATAAATTACAAGAATATTTTCTAAACTTTTTTCAATTTTAGACGTTGTTGACGTTAAGAACAAATTTCGAAAAGTAGAATTGTCATGACGTCAGTTTTTCCAGAACAGCAATCAGCCCAATTACAAAAGCTAGTTGAGGCTTCAATTGACAAAAATAGCGTTGCTGCTCAAAAATTAGCCATGAGAAAGCTACCTGAAGATGTAGTGAAACAAATTGTGTCAGTAACTATAGCCGATACTACAATAGCTAAAAGTAAAAAATTGACGCTCGATCTTAAACAGGTGGAAACAGAACAAAAAGAAATGGAGATGGCCGCAAGGGAGCTTGGTAAGCTGCAAAATTTAAGTCAGCCGATTGCAAGTTGTAATTGCAACAATAGACCTCAAAATAATGATTATCTAACACCGACTACAATCATTCAAGTTTCCACAAACGTTAGTCCAGAAAACCCTACAGGGAATAATAACAATATCGTAATCAAAGTTGACAAGTCTGAAAACGATCTGACGTCAGCAACATTAAACAATACGAAACTTAATAATTATAATGTTTTTGACACACCATCCTCCTATGAAGTGACAACCAAAAATATGGAAATACGGTCGCGTGTTTCTCAAAGTTTGAAAGACTTTAATATTGATAACCTCGACAACCCAGCTGACGTTAAAGATCAAATTTTAGCAAAAGCTATCACTACTTTGGTTAATCAATCGTCTCGTATCAGCACCGCCATACTCGCACTGATTAAGGCTTAGTTGTTTCCCAGTAATGATAGAAATTTAATACTAACACCACTAGTTGATCAAAAATCAACAAGCCTTAACCATATAATTTTTCTAGAACCATTCATATTCTTTAGCTTCGAATAATTCTTTCAAGCAAGGTTTTCCTAGAACAAACTTACCAGTTTCCCACTCCAAAACTGATTTGCATTTGCCTCTTTTTTAAAATGCAAAAGGTTTTTGTGCGCAATATTCAGTCAAACAGAGCTTACGGATCATAAAAGTCATCCCAAAACTTTAACCTTCTCATTAAAAATTCAATCTGTTGTTCACTACTTTTTAATAATTGGAAGGAACAAAATGTGAAGTTTATCATAGCAACGATAAAGCCTTTTAAACTCGATGAGGTGCGCGAAGCCGTATCTAAGATTGGAGTTAACGGCATGATGGTCAGTGAGGTCAAAGGGTTCGGCACACAATTGGGGCACACCGAGACCTACAGAGGAGCGGAGTATACCGTAAACTTTGTTCCAAAAATTAAGCTTGAGATAGCAGTTACGGAGGAAATTGCGGATCAAGTGGTCGAAGCAATTTCACAAACGGCTCACACAGGAAAAATAGGAGACGGTAAAATTTTTATCGTTGATCTTGAAACAGCTGTGCGCGTGCGCACTGGCGAAAAGAACGAAGAGGCTCTGTGATGAAAAGACAGAGAAATTTAAAAATGAAAAATTATATAAACTTTGGCCTTACAACAGCCCTATTAACGTTACCACAGATAACGGCAGCACAGGGTTTAGACACAACGCCAACCAATTCTGATATTGGTTATATATTTACTACTTTTATGTTTTTGGTTACCGGCTTTCTGGTGTTTTTCATGGCTGCGGGCTTTGCCATGTTGGAAGCAGGTTTAGTGCGTGGCAAAAATGTAGCAATGCAGCTTACAAAAAATGTGGCGCTATTTTCCCTTGCAGCATTATTTTACTATATTTTAGGTTATAATTTAATGTACCCAGGCGATGCTTGGTCAGTCCAAGGTATTTTGGGAANCTTTTCAATAACTCAGCTTGAAACGGTTGGTCTAGAGGCAACTGAAACAGACCTTAGTTATGCGTCTGTTGGGTCTGATTTCTTTTTCCAACTTATGTTTTGTGCAGCTACGGCCTCGATAGTATCTGGCGCTGTTGCTGAGAGAATCAAACTTTGGCCCTTTTTAATTTTTGTAATTTTGCTAACCTCCGTAATNTACCCAGTNCAAGCCAGTTGGAAATGGGGCGCAGGTTTCTTGGATGAAATGGGTTTTCTAGACTTTGCAGGCTCAACAGTTGTTCACTCCGTAGGCGGATGGGCTGCATTGACCGGAGCAATTATATTGGGTCCACGCTTAGGAAAATACAAGGATGGCAAGGTTAATCCTATGCCAGGCTCTAACTTAGCCCTAGCGACTTTGGGTACTTTTATCTTATGGCTCGGCTGGTTTGGCTTCAACGGTGGGTCTCAGTTGTATATGGATACAGCCGGCAATGTTGCAGACATCAGTCGCATTTTTGCAAATACAAATACAGCCGCGGCAGCAGGTGCAGTTGCAGCTCTTNTTCTTAGTCAGTTGCTTTACAAAAAGCCTGATCTAACCATGATTTTAAATGGTGCATTAGCAGGCCTTGTTTCAATAACGGCGGAACCNTTGACGCCCACCCTTGTAGAGTCAACGTTAATTGGAGCTATCGGTGGACTAATTGTCGTCGTTGCTGTCCCAATTCTAGATCAATTGAAAATCGATGACGTCGTAGGTGCGATCCCTGTTCATCTGTTTGCCGGTATCTGGGGTACAATTGCAGTTGTCTTTACAAATNGTGATGCAAATTTAGGCACTCAAATATTGTCAATATTTGTGGTGGGGGCGTTTGTCATTATTGCATCCTCTGCAGTATGGCTGATTCTCAAGGCAACACTTGGCCTTCGCGTGAGTGAAGAGGCTGAAACTGCCGGCCTTGATGTGAACGAATTGGGAATGGAAGCTTATCCAGAGTTCTCAAAAATTTCATAATTAAANCTATTGTTNAGACCCCCCAAGANTTATTCTTCTTTGGGGGTCTAGTTNTTTCAACACCCTNATGCCNTCCATTANAAATATNANTTCATAAAATGNAATATTTTNACAGCCCCAAATGTANTAACAAANCCCTTGTNTTAAATNGAAATTTATTATTTTATAANATAACANTTATTNTNACAGCTGNGGTTCNANGGACAGTGCGAAAAAAAGCAGCAGTGCGNCAAAATGACGTTCTGAGGGTCTTGAATAGCCANGACAATCCNATGACAGCTTATCAAATTCTAAGTCGTATGNTAGCCGTTGAACCAGATATAGCGGNGCCAACGGTTTACCGCGCACTTACTGCTTTAACAGCCCAAGGCCGCGCTCACAGACTTGAGTCTATAAAATCTTTCGTGCCATGCCGNTGCGACCATTCAGCAGCTGTACCTGTTCTAACAATATGTGATGATTGTGGATCAGTTGATGAACACGATGGCACGTCATTACTGNCAGCGCTTCAAAATATTTCTGCCAAAAGGAACTTCAAAAATAAACGCTACATAATCGAAATTCATGGTGAATGTCAGCAATGTANCGGCTGAACAATAATTACATAGGAAATGGAACAAGCTTATGAAGACACATCACTTAGTCGCTGGAGTAATTCTCTCTGCCACTTCATCACTTGCCGAAGAAACTAAACAACTTGACGCGCACGAGCACGGCGTTGGCCAGTTAAATATCGCGTTTTCTGCCAACAAAATTGCTATGGAGTTGCATGCACCTGGATCTGATATTGTAGGTTTTGAATACGGTGCGAAGACCGATGCAGATCATGCGGCTATTGATACAGCAATTGAAANACTGTCGGATCCATCAAAGCTCTTTGTTTTTCCAAAAGNGGCGTCATGCACANTAATTGAAGCAAAGGCCAAGCTAGAAAGTGAAGACGCAGACCATGGTCACGACGATCATGATGATGATGAAGATCATGACGATCACGATGAGGAACCAGGGCACACTGAATTTCATGCAGAATATCTTTTGGAATGCGGTAACTTGTCTGCAATTTCCGAAATAACATTCTCTTATTTTGAAATCTTTCCCAACGCCTTAGAGCTTGAGATACAAGTTGTTTCAGACAAAGGCGCAACTGCCTTNGAAGTGGAACGNGAGGTNGCAAAGCTTGACTTGCGTGGTGTATTTTAGTCTTGATCATAGCATTTGGTGATCAACGACAATCCAATCCTGAAACTTAAGGATGTTCACTACCAGTGGCCTGGCCGGATTCCGTTTAACTTAAATNTTCCTAATTTTTCAATTCGTCCGGCTGAAACAGTGCTTCTGCTGGGTGAAAGTGGTTCAGGAAAATCTACATTACTATCTCTGATCTGCGGAACAATAATGCCGTCAAAAGGAACAATAAATTTAAATGGAANAGATTTAAAAAAATTATCTCCAGCTATGTTAGATCAATTTCGAGTTGAGCAAATAGGTATAATTTTTCAGCAGTTTAATTTGCTGCCATTTGGTAATGTATTGGATAATATACTGCTTCCACTTAGGTTCGCTCCAAAGCGTCGTGGCCGCGTCCGTCAGCCTAAAATTGCTGCTGAAAAACTTTGTCGCCAATTAGGGCTCGCCGAAGGTTTATTATATATGCGCTCGAGTAACCTAAGTGTTGGTCAGCAACAACGCGTTGCCGCAGCACGCGCTTTAATAGGAAACCCACCACTGATAGTCGCAGATGAACCAACGTCTGCTCTTGATGCAGAAAGCCAAACAACATTTCTTGATCTTCTTTTTAAACAAACNCTTAGTGGNAATACCTCACTANTAATGGTGAGCCANGACGAACGTTTNTCCAAAAAATTTGATCGAGTGATTAGAATGNACGAAGTTACTAAAATTGNAGAGGTGGCTGTATGATCCTCCANCTTGCTATTAAATCTTTATTAGCGCGAGCAACNACCGTTGGAATGACTATTCTCGCAATTGGNTTATCGGTAGCTCTGTTTCTGGGTGTTGANAAGGTGAGAACAGGNGCCAAAGCTAGCTTTTCTGATACAATTTCAGGAACAGATCTAATCATTGGTGCGCGCTCCGGGTCTGTTCAATTATTACTCTATTCTGTTTTCCGGATTGGCAATGCAACAAATAATTTAANATGGTCAAGTTATCAGGAAATTGCTGGTAGACCTGAAATAGCCTGGATTGTACCAATTTCACTCGGGGATAGTCACAAACAATTTCGTGTAATGGGTACAACACCAGAGTTTTTTAGCCGATATAAATATAGATCAGATCAGTCGCTTGAATTTAGCTCAGGGAAAATTATGTCTGATCTTTTTGATACCGTACTCGGTGCGGATGTAGCTACAAGTTTGAAATACGAAGTTGGTGATCCAATTATAGTCGCACATGGTCTAGCATCATTTACCGAACACAAAGATCAGCCTTTTCAAGTATCGGGCATTCTAAAAAAAACTGGAACACCAGTTGATAGAACTGTAATTGTTAGTCTTCGAGCAATTGAAGCAATCCACGTTGATTGGCAAGGTGGATCACAAATCCAAGGGCANAAAACACCANTTGATGCAATCCGCAAGATGGAATTGCAACCAAAAGCAGTCACTGCCGCNCTTGTTGGAATTGAAAATAGATTAAAGGTTTTTAGTCTTCAAAGGGCTATCAACAATTATCCCAGGGAGCCACTTTTAGCGGTTTTGCCTGGAGTAGCTTTGCAAGAACTCTGGCAAATAATTGGGATTGCAGAAGTCGCATTAATTGGCGTGTCAGCTATGGTTGTAGTAACAGCCCTACTAGGAATGATGGCCATGATTTTTTCTAGTTTAAACGAGAGGCGACGTGAAATGGCTATTTTTCGTGCTATGGGTGCACGGCCTTTGGTGATTTTTGGNATGTTAATCTTTGAAGCCTCAATGATCGCCATAAGTGGCGCAATCCTGGGGTTTGCACTTGCNTATATTGGATTATATTTCGCTCGTCCCATTGTAGATTCAGCTTTTGGGTTATGGCTACCGAGTGCAGCTCCAACACTCAATGAGTTTTCGTTACTTGCCGCAGTTGTAGCAGCGAGCATTATTGTAAGCTTGTTGCCAGCCATTCGAGCTTACAGGTTATCACTTTCTGATGGTATGACAGTGCAAATTTGACGGATTATTTCTTCATATGAAGCTATCAAGGCGGACATTAATAAAAATTTCAACGGCAATAATAGCATTGCCACGAGNTGTGTCTGCCGCAGCCCCTCGCGAAATCACCTGGGATGATTTAATACCGCCTGGAGTACCCTATTCTGAGATAATTGCCGAAGGAGAACTCGATGAAGAAAATGACTATTGGCGGCCTATTTTTGATGAGAATTCAACAAAACTAAATCCAGCCCTCGCTGATGCGTACATTAAAATGCCAGGATTTATAATACCAATCGATATCTCCGCTGACGGTGTCACGAGCTTTATACTCGTCCCATACGTTGGAGCTTGTATCCACGTGCCACCCCCACCACCCAATCAGCTAGTTTTTGTAACAACAAAAGTGCCTTGGCCAAGTGAGCGGCTTTGGGAGGCTGTTTGGGTTACCGGGACTATGCAAAATAAAGTTCAATATACTGAAGTGGCTGACACCGGGTATGAACTAGAGGCGGACAGGATAGAAATTTATGTATGGTGAACGATCATTTTTATAGACGCCGCCTATTGGCGGCTGTGTCCACATTTTAAAATGGAAAAGGCGATCTAGAAGTCGAGGATATCAAAACTTTTAACTCTTTACCCTCTGCCACAGGAATGCAGGTGAACTTCAA
>NZVF01000089.1 GCA_002698165.1 Planktomarina sp.
CAGTTACATGGCTTCTTACAAATGAGGCTGACGCTATTGAAAGTGGATCGTCCGCACAACATTTAAGGGTGCCCTTTGAAAAATCAGCATCACATATTACCATTTTTCCACCGTTACTCAAAAGTCGATAGGCCTCAGTCACTAAGAGGCTAGGTTTTTCAACGTGTGAAAGCACTGTGTGGAATATTACATTATCTACCGATCCATCTTCCAATGGAATATGTTCGCCATCGGCAACCGTGAGGGTCAAATTTTTATGATCTTTAGAATCTCTTTTAGCCATTTCAATATAATTAGAAGATGGATCAAACCCTATAACTCTAGCAGCTCCAGCCTGCTTGGATATCCGGCGGCTAATTGATCCAGCCCCACAACCTATCTCTACTGTTAAGCTATTATTTTTAAAATCAAGCTTGCTTAAATAATTTGAGACTAAACGTTCCATTATAGGTTCAGACTGTCTTACTTCCATTGTCTTAGCAGTTGCCTGGGCAAAATCGATTCCGGAGTTGTCAACATTTT
The DNA here is from genome assembly GCA_002698165.1 of Planktomarina sp. Taxonomy (GTDB): domain Bacteria; phylum Pseudomonadota; class Alphaproteobacteria; order Rhodobacterales; family Rhodobacteraceae; genus Planktomarina. Next base: position 523 of record NZVF01000089.1, read on the forward strand.
GAAAAGGGTCAATCATCTTAAGCTCCATATTGGACTACGAAAAATTTAATAAGTGGCCATGGTTTACCCTTTTGGCCTCACCAAAAAAGATAGACTTGATATTTATGGATCGTCCTCTTTCTTTGAGTCAAATCCACCAAAATCCTTAAATAAATTTGGGTCTCCAAAAATATCACCAAATTCTTTTTTTTCACTTGTCTCACCATTCTCTGATGATGTTTGGCTAGCTTTATCGGCATTCTGTTGTAGCAGTTTTAACTGCTCTGCAAAATTAGATTTCTTTTGTTTCTCCGTAGCAGCGATACAGCTAGATCCATACATGCCTTTCTCCACTAATTGGTTGAAGCCAAAAATGCCAATTAGGATGATAAATAATATGCCAAAGATAGGTTTTGGGATCACCAGTCTGCTTTTTTCAACTTTTTTGAGGCGCGAATCTAGCGTTTGGGCAAACAAAGCTTCAGCTTCAATTTTCTTTTTCTTTTTGTCTTCTCTTCGTCTGAGTACTTCATACGTTATCGTTACGGCTAATGTTAGTAAGATAATGACTAAAGCAAGAGAGCTAATTGCTGGACTAATCCCAAGACGAACTTTTGAAGCAATAACAGTTGTAAGAGTTTGATCAGATAAAATACTAAAGACTGTAGTGTTGTAGTTCTCAAAGGATGCTAGAAAAGCTATCACACAAGAAGACGCGATAGCGGGCATCATATACGGTATTAATATTTTGAAAAAGACTTGAGTTTGATTGGCTCCAAGATCTAGAGCTGCTTCTTCTTGGGTTTGATCAAACCTTTGTAATCTCGCTACAAAAATTAAAGAGCAATAAGTTGAGATAAAGCAAGTCTGCGCTAATATGGTCAAGAAAATACCATTTCTTCCGAGCTGACTGGCAAGCCCACCGCCACCCATGGTGGCTATACGATCCCAAAGAACTACTGTTGAAATTCCAATAATAACGCCTGGAAATAATACTGGCATTATGGATACGGAATAAAATGCTGTACGAAGTCGACTATGAACCTGCGTTAAAACTATGGCCGCTGACATACCGATGGGGACTGACAAAAGAACGACCCCCAGTCCTATTTTCAACGAAGTGATTAAACCCTCGTGTAGCCTCCAATCTGTTGCTAACCCGGCGAGGTGTTGCCCGTCATAGGCAATTTTACCTTCATTGAACCATCTAAAACTGAAACACTCCCAAGGAGTGACTGATGGAAATTCAGCTGAGTTGAACGCTGTAATGCTCATAATAACGAGCGGACCAAAAAGGTATGTAAAGAAGATAAAGATATAAATTCCAAGTAGGAAGTTTAAAGCTTGTTGAGATTTCATCGTACAATCTCACCTATTTTTACTTTAAAGATCCGCATCATTAGAAGTACAAAAACAACTGATACGGTTAGAAGGACAACTGAATAAGCTGCTCCCCGTGGCCAATTATCGTTCATATTAAACCATTGATAAATTAATTGAGTGAACCAAAATGTATTCGGGCTACTGAGTACTACCGGCGTAGCTAATGCTCCCGCAGTTAGCATGAAAACCATGGTACAACCTGACGCAATCCCAGCCTTTGCATGTGGAATAACTATGCGTAAGTGAGTTCTGATCATTGATGAACCCAGATCCTCAGCCGCCTCAAGCTGATTTTTGTCCAAAGTTTCTATCGCGTTATATAGTGGGAAAATCATTAATAAAATGTATGCATAGTTGAGGCCCGTATAGAGGGCGACATCCATAGCTATAAAGTTTATCCCACTGTCTATCAGACCTAATTTAATGAGAACATTGTTAATAAATCCCTCGCCGGCAAATAAAATGCGAAGTGCAAAGGAGCGTAGGAGCTCATTAATCCAGAAAGGAATAATTAAAGAAACGATTAAAAGCCGTGCCGTGTTAGACGATGCAACCTTAGCAATATAAAAGGCAATAGGATAGCAGAAGCAAAGATTTATAAGCGTAACTAGAATAGCGGTTATAATTGTATCTAAGAAAACCCCTACATCTACATAATTATAGCTTTCGCCACTGGTTTCAGAACCAAAAAGAAAATGTTTGTAGTGGACGAACGTATACACGTCATCTGGGCCACCCCTGAGAAGAGGTGGTATGTTAGGACGAAATGAAAGATCAAACATGTATAATTGTGGAATGATAATCAGAAAGATTATCCAGAAGCCGATGGCGATTAATAGATAAGTTGATATCAGTGGGCCGTTTTTATTAAAGAAATATTTCATTCTGGCTCTCTCTAATCAACAGCTAATGGCCCTGTGGGTAGGACGACTGCATCTTGTGATGAAAACTTCAATTCAACATTCTTTGAATTTGATAAATCCGTAGTGTTCACGGCATTGGAAACACTCAAACGAACATCTTGTTTACCTTCGATATTCAAGTAGATATTTTTTAAGTTCCCTTCGAATTCAATGGTTTTAAATCCTGCTGTGAACATATTATCTGCATGATTGTTTTGGTCTTTGAGGAAAATTGACTCGGGCCTTACAAACATTATAACGTCGTCATTTTTTTTGAAAGCATGCTTTTTGCCTTCACTGATATCACCCGCTTTCGCCAAGAAGTTGTTTCCATCTGCTGATACGTTAACCATATCACCTTTAATAGATTTAACCTTTCCATAGAACGCGTTGTTCTCACCAACAAATGTTGCAACAAATGGGGTACGAGGTGCTTCATAAACATTTTGGCAGGAACCAATTTGCTCCAATTCACCTTGGTTCATGACCGCGATCCGGTCCGACATTGTTAATGCTTCACCTTGGTCGTGTGTTATATAGATAAATGTTATTCCAACCCCTTTTTTGGATCTCTCGTAGCTCTGTCCGCATTTTNTGGCGTAATTTTAAATCCAATGCCGATAGTGGCTCGTCCAAAAGNAAAACTTCTGGCTCGATTGCTAATGCACGTGCAATTGCTACTCGCTGACGCTGTCCGCCAGAGAGTTCATGAACCTTTTTGTCACCCTGACCACTTAAAGCAACTAATTCCAGAAGTTCGTCAGCTCTTTTTCTTCTTTCTACCTTGCCCGCTCCTCTTACTTCCAAAGAAAATGCTATGTTATCAGCGACAGACATAAGTGGAAACAAAGCAAGATTTTGAAATATTAGAGATGTGGGTCTTTTATTCGGTCCAATGCCTGCCATATCCTGGCTGCCAATAAGAACCTTTCCTTCNGACGGTTCAGAGAAACCGGATATNGCGCGCAGTAGGGTGGTTTTNCCACAGCCAGAGGGTCCAAGAAAGCTAAAGAACTCTCCTTTTTCTATTTTTACACTAACATTTTTTGCNGCATAAAAGTCTCCAAAAGATACAGAAATATTTTGCAGTTCTACATCAGCACTCATGAATCAATTCCTTAAAGAACGCTTTTAAGATTATATAACTAACTTAGTCGAAAAAAGAGCGCCCTGAAAAACCCAAGGCGCTCCAATTTTTACAAATAAAAACTTTTAAGCAGTTTCAAATTTATTTGCATATTCAGCNCGCGCATCAGCGTACCAGGGTGGCTCAGGTGGCCATGGGTTTAGCTTAGCTGCGGTATCCCCAGGATATACTGCTTGGGAAATAGCCTTGGTCTCATCGGTGTAGTGATCAGAAGCACCAATGACAGCTGAGTTGTATCCAATTTCGTTGATCGTTAGACCACCTACCTCTGGAGTGAAGCTGTAATTGATNAGCTCATAAGCTTCATCGATGTTTTCTGCTTTGGCGGACATTGTTATTCCGTCAACCCAAGCTAGNGCACCTTCTTTGGTAGTTTGATAGGCAACAGGCTCACCTGATTTCATCATGGAGACNATAGGGCCGTCCCATGTTTGACCTACGACAACNCCATCCGAAGTGAAGCCTTGTTTCTGAGGATCTGCACCTGACCAAAATTTCACCAAGTTAGACTTNTTAGAGATACAGTAGGCAGTGATTGTTTCCCAATTCTTCCTCATAGTTTCTTCGTCTTTGTATGAAGACCAGAAATCCATTTTACCCTGATGATGCATCCAAATTCCACAGCCAGTCATCATTGAATATGTCCGNCCCATCATNAACGCTCCGTCTATNCCTGGATTTGGCTCCCATATATCNCCAAAGCTNGGNAACCCGTCAGGGGTCCATTTGTCTGTTCGCCATGATATGGACTCAGTACCCCAGAGCTGTGGTAGCCAGTGTGATCCTTTACCACCAAAGTTCCAATCACGGTCTCCTACGGCGACCATNCCNGGATTAACGTTTCCAAGATTTGTTACTTTGTTCATGTCAAATGGTTGCANTACTCCGAGGTTTTCCCATTGAAGTGCTCTCATATTTGTTGGACTTGCGAGATCGTAACCGGCACCACCACCAGCTTTCATCTTTGAAATGATCTCTCCGTTATCACCAATTTTTGTGTGATTAACGGTAATGCCAGTTTTTGCTTTGAAATCTGCAATCACTGAGTCTGGCAAATATTCGCCCCACATCAGGACGTTGACTTCACCACTAGTTGCAGCAAATGCGTTTCTCACAAACATCGGTGCAACTGGTGTAAATGCAGCTAAGGCTGCGCCACTTGCTAAAAGTGTTCGACGGTTAAACTTCTTAACTGCTTTTGCAGTTTTCTGAGTGGGATTTTTTAATTCGTTCATAGTTCCCTCCTGGTTTCATTCATTGAGAGCACCACACAATCCTTCAAAAAACAACTAAAATAATTGAAAGGGAATAATATAATTCTTTTTATTTTAGTTATTTGTAGCAACTAGCTAGGCTTTAATTGTTTGGGAAAGAATACACATCAATTCGAAAACTAGTGATATCCCCAACCAAGCCGTGCCGCCTGTGGGATCTAATGGTGGTGAAACTTCAACTAAGTCTGCGCCAATCAGGTTTATACCTTCTAATTCGCGTATAACCTGTTGTGCTTGAAAACTATTGGGGCCACCAATTTCTGGTGTTCCGGTTCCAGGTGCAAAGGTTGGATCAACAAAATCAATATCATACGTACAATACGTTGGGGAATCTCCAACGATTTCTCGAACTTCCGCCATAACGTTGGGAACTCCGCGTTCAAATAACTCTTCGACGCGGATTATTCTGACACCCTGATCCATGCCCCATTCAATGTCATCAAGGTTATAGGCTGTACCGCGAATGCCTACTTGGACAAATCGTTTTGGATCCACCAAACCTTCTTCGATAGCCCGGCGAAATGGAGTGCCGTGAGTAAATTTATGGCCACCAAAATAGCTGTCAAATAAATCTGTATGACTGTCAAATTGGATCAAGCCTAAAGGCTCGTCAATTGCCAATGCGCGTAGAATCGGGAGTGTCACCAAGTGATCTCCACCGACTGTCATTGAAACAATATTTTTTTCTTTCATGACTGAAACAAATTCTGTCACACGATTGAGGCTATCTTGAATGTCGACTGGATTTGGTGGCACATCACCCAGATCTGCACAGTTAACGGTGGCAAATGGAGAAATATTNGTTGCTGGNTTCATTGCGCGGATCATGGTNGAAAGATCGCGCATTTGGCGTGGTCCGTGGCGTGCGCCAGGTCTGTTTGTTGTACCCCCATCCCAAGGCACTCCCAGCAAACCTATATCAACATCATTAAATCGAGGGTCATCTGAGTTTAAGGAGGGTAGCCGCATAAAAGTTGGCACACCTGCAAATCGGGCAAGCTCCATCGCAGAAATGGGTTGAAAAAAGGGATCAGCTTCATTTGTCATAGCGAGTCCTAAATATTATTTTCCAAGGGTGACTTTGTCACAAACATAACTAGCTCAGAATTGTGTACAACCCTGCACGTAAGAACGATTTTTAAGAATGTGAGGCAGAAAGTTTTCCTAGACCAATGCAGCAGCCTTACACATAGCCTTTAATTTTTTTTCAGCCAATTGCGCTGGTAACAGGCCAAGTCCACAGTCAGGCGCGACAACTAAACGGTCTCTATCTATATAGTTTAATGCAGCATTTAACCTTTCAGTAATTTCCTCAACTGTTTCAAGACTGCTTGATGCAATTGCTAAAGACCCAAAGATGACAGTTTTGTTTTTAAATTGTTCCAATAATTTTAGATCATTGCAACAATGCTTGTCTTCGATTGAAATTTGATCAAAGGCAGCCTCATCAATTGCTTGGCTAAGCTGATGATAACTAGAGGGATTGGCTTTCTTGTAATCATTATCGTCCAGATGATCTGGATAACCGCAGCACATGTGTACAATGCGCGCAACAGATTTTGGTACCTTGTAAAAACATCTTTCTAGACCTTCCATGCCAAAATCCAAAGCGTCTTTGACTGAACGGGCAAACAGTGGTTCATCAATTTGAATGTGCTTACACCCAGCCTCAACTAATGCTAGGACCTCTGCATTAATTGTTGTAGCAAGGGCTGCATTCAGTTTTGGACGATCATTGTAGAAACAGTCGGCAGTTGTATCCATAATAGTTAAAGGTCCAGGCAGTGTGAATTTTACAGGTTTCGAACTGACCATTTGGCTCGCAATATAATCATGGGCGCTGTAATTTTTACCAGAATGTAGAATTTTAGACCTGATAGCTGGAAGATCTGTTTCATAGGCTCCATCTCTAAGAACACGGTGCTCTAAAGTATTGAAGTCAAAACCGGCTAGATGCCTACAATGGTAATGAATATAATTTTCTCGACGCACTTCACCATCTGTAGGGATTGAAATTCCCGAGCGGATTTGAATATCTAAAACTTCCTTGGCAGCGCGCTTAAATAGATCTTCATGGTTATTTTTATTATTTTCGACGTCTATTGTATATTGATAGGTCGTTTCGGAGGTATTCATGCCGCCTTTTTCTCTGGCTGAATCGAACCAATCACGAATAGGGACGTATTTTGGCTTTGGAAAAGCGCCAATTGTTGTCGTCAAAAGAGGCGGTTTCATTTTTAACCCTTTGTTATTTTGTATAAGTCTTAAATAATAAATTTGACACTTTAATAATTACTAATTCTCAAAAAGAATAAATACAAAACTTGTTTGAGAATGCCACTTTCGTGATATCTTAGCTTAAAATAATGCTCGCAAAATGACTGGTTACCTAAGCTTTATTACTTTGTTCACGCCATATGATTATCAAACCAGATCCAATAATGAGTAGGGCTCCAGGAAATAGATCGTCGATTGGTGCTTCACCAAAAATGAACCAACCTAATGCATAAGCATTGAGTATTCCAAAAAAACTAAATGGAGCAAGTACGGCGGCAGGAGCTGATCTATAGGCCACCATTAAAAATACGACCCCAAACCCACCACACAGGGACATAGTTAAGATTATAAATAGGTGATTGTAATTTGTTACTGGCGAAAAATTGATTGTAATCACAGCGTAAATGATCGCCCCAATAGCCGCTGCGATTGCAGAGTAAAGGTATAGAATTGACGTTGAAGTAGATTTGTCAAAGCTTCTTAAGGTTACCATTGAAACAGCATAGCAGAGCGCTGCTCCTACGGGGAAAAGTCCTCCAAAGCTGAAGCTTTCAGACCCTGGGCTAATAATTAGAATAGCGCCCAAAAAACCAATAAAAACTGCCGCCCAACGCCAAAACTTAACTACTTCCTTGTACATTAAAACTGCCAGAATAACCACGAATAGAGCATTGGTTTGGCCAAGGGCGGATACTGTTGCTAATTCTAACTTTGAAAGAGCTGTGTAGAATAGATATTGGGCTACGGCAACGAACAAACCGCGAATGAAAGCGAGCCTCCACTGTGGGATTTTATAATTTTCTAATTTGAGAGTGAATTCTTTATTATAAATCAGGAGCAGTATAGAAGGCAGGACTCCTAAAATATTTCGATATACAGATAACTCTTGAACAGAAAAGTAGTTTGACAAGTAACGGACTTGTACAGCCATTAGATCGAACAACATGATTGCAATCAAACAAAAAGCAATCGCTTTAAAATTACTAGTAAATCCCAAGGTTTTTATCCTAAATAATTGAGACGTGATACTGATTAGCAATCGCTTTAAAGTAATTGTCCTGTTTGCTTGGAGGTGAGATCAATACTGCTAATTTTTATTTAAATCGTTAAAGTTTCTGCCGGTCTCAACCAAGTCAATCAGTAGTGGTGATGGCTTCCAAAATATTGGATCCTCTTGCTCATAGGTTTGGATGTTTGTCAGCATTTTCTTGAGCCCATAAGAGTCGGCATAATTCATTGGACCACCTTGATGACGGGGAAAACCGTACCCATAAATTGATGTTACATCTATATCGGAGGGCTTAAGAGCTACACCCTCGCGTAATACTTCACATCCTTCATTCACCATTGCAGCTAGATAGCGCTCAATTATCTCTTCCTTGCTAAACTTACGAATTGTGAGGCCTTTTCGGTTTCGTTCAGATTCTATAATTTCTAATACTTCAGGATCAGGCTTACCAATTCGTGCGCCGTCAGGGTACAGATAAAACCCACGTCCAGTTTTTTGACCAAACCAGCCATTTTCACAGATCTTATCAGCGATATTTACATAACGTTCTGCAGGATTGCGAGTGCTGGCTGCTGCTTTTCGATTGTCCCAACCGATGTCGAGGCCAGCTAAATCATACATGGCATAAATGCCCATTGGGTAACCAAATCCAAATATTGCATCATCAATGTCGTAGGGTGATGCCCCGTCCTCCATCATGTGAGCAGCGCATGCTCCATATTTCCCAAGTATCCGATTTCCAATGAAACCACCGGAGTTACCAGCTCGCACTGGTACCTTTCGCATTCGTTTAGCTAACGCNAACCCCGTTGCTACAACGTCATCAGNNGCNCNCTTTGGGACAACGATTTCAAGTAACTTCATAATGTTTGCTGGACTGAAAAAATGCAAACCGATTACCTGATCAGGCCGTGAGGTTGCACTCGATATCAGGTCGATATCGATGTAGCTCGTATTGGACGCAAGGACTGCATCGGGTTTAGTAACCTCGTCAAGTTTTTTGAAAACTTCACGCTTTACATCAAGCCTTTCGAATACAGCCTCAATTACCATGTCTACTTTTGACAAGTCACGATAGTCTGTTGAACCAGCATAAAGTGCCATAACAGCAGCTTTCTGNTCTAGAGTTTTTCGTCCCTTTGCNACTAATCGGTCATAAACTTTTTCGACATTTGCTCGACCACGCGCGATACTCTCTGCATNGCGTTCAATCATCGTGACGGGTAAACCGCAGTCTAATGCTGCAACTGTTATTCCCGCACCCATCGTGCCGCCACCAACTACACCAAGTGNTTCNANTTTNCGGGGCTTTGCGCGGCTTGCTTCTGGTATTTTGGAGCTGGATCGTTCNGCGAAGAAGGCATGTATCATACCTTTTGATTGGTTTGAGGCNAGACATTCAAGAAAGTTTTGTCNTTCAATAGCACGACCTTCCNGAAATGGTTTTTCAAGCGCAGCNNTCACACAATCAATNATTTTTAGTGGTGCTAATTGCCCTCGCATACGCATTGACACCATTTTTTCTGCGTCTTCCAAGGCTTTANGGTTAGCGTTTGTATCGCGTAGGCCGCGTGTCTCATCTCGAGACTTGCGTACGGTTTTGACGCTTTCTGCAAATTTAATAGCCTCTGATCTGAGGTCCCCATCTGTCAACTGGTCGATCAGTCCAGCGGCATGGGCCTTAGCTGCTGCTACTGGTTTACCACTGAGAGCTAATTTCAGTGTAAGATTTGCACCACAAACGCGGGGCATCCTTTGTGTGCCGCCAGCGCCGGGAAGAAGTCCTAAATTGATTTCGGGTAGGCCAATGCGTGCATCACTCGACGCAATTCGATAATGGCTTCCAAGAGCAATTTCAAATCCACCACCAAGCGCCGTGCCATGGAGTGCTGCCACTACAGGTTTGCTGCAGTCTTCGATATGATCAATTACCTCAGGCAAAAGTGGTTTTTGCATGGCAGTGCCAAACTCATTGATATCCGCACCGGCTGGAAAGGTGCGACCAGCACCAATTATGACAATTGCCAACACATTACTATCAGCCTCGGCAGCATCAATATTGTCCCAAAGCCCTTTTCTGACGGCGTGACCAAGTGCGTTGACCGGTGGATTACTTACCTCAATTACCGCGATGGATCCAACTTTAGATAAAATGACTTGTGCCGACATTTTGGTTTTCCTTCACAATAAGGAGGGTTTGTTTAATAGACTACAAAGGCCATTTCAAAATGATACTAAGCTTTTGTTTCAAATTATATCAAGGCGTCATTTATTTCACTCTTATTAAATAATTTTGGCACTGTGATTTGGATTGATATTTGCACCTATAGTTGGAAATTGGTGAGTGCCGTTGTGACGATAACTGTTGGAAGAGCTTGTGACTGATCTTAGTTTGCTTGAAAGATATTTTTAATGCAGAAAGATCTTGGCCTTCTTGAGGGTGACCTGACCACAGAAGTAGATATGAGGTAATATGGTAAAGAATAAACCAAGCACTCGTGATGATTATATTGTTTTTTCAACAATAACGACGCGATGGTTCGACAATGATGTCTATGGCCATATGAATAATACAATCCACTACCAGCTTTTTGACACTGCGGTGCATGAATATTTGCTAAAGCAAGGCATCCTAAATTCTAAGTCAGGTTCTACAGTATTTTTAGTAGTGGAAACTGGATGCAAGTATTTTAACGAGCTTGCATTTCCAGACGTAATTTCTGCTGGGATAAAAGTTAGAAAATTAGGTTCTTCTTCGGTTACGTATGACATTGGTCTTTTTCGTGGAGATGCCGATCAGGCCTCAGCTCAAGGACATTTTGTACATGTAAACGTCGATAGAGTTACACGCAGACCTGTTAACATTAATGATGAAAACCGAGACAAATTGAAATTGTTGATGTAATGATATGCCAACAGTTTAGAGAATTATTTTATTATTACTGTTGATTAACAAAAATGTCTTTCAACTGATATTAACATAACGGAACTAGGAATTTATTACTTTCTAGACCCCTTTTTACATCTTCTTATTAGGTAATGAGACAAAGTTCTTCTTGTCCGGTTCGGAAATCTTGCTTATGGTTCACAAAAGTCGCCAGTTAATAGGTGAAAATTCGGCATTTGAGCCATAACAGGGAGAGAATTATGAATTTAGTAAAATATGCTGGAGTTAGCTTATTAGCCATGTCGGCTTCGATGGCAAACGCTGGCGGTATGGAAGCCACAGCTTTGTCGGCGGGCTTTATGTTTGAAGATGGAAGTTATGGCGGCGTGAGCATTCAATCACAGACGCCAAGTTTAAAAGCAACAGTTGGTGGCGTATCTGCGACGTCTGGATCTGTAGTTGGCAGCGTCACTTCCACGAATATACAAGTAAAGGCAGATGCTTTTGACAATCTATCTGTAGGCGTCGCTTTTTACCGACAGGCCGGGATTAAGCTTGATTACCAAGCTAATTGGTCGCTGGGCGGAGCAGCAGCTGCGGCTGCGTTACCCAAAGTTGATCTAGATGTTAACGCGATAGTTCTTTTGACGAAATATGACGTTAATGATAGTTTTAGTGTTTTGGCAGGGTTAAAAAATGGTACAGCTAAGGATGCTGTTGTTAAAATTCCGTCTAGTCTTGTTGATGCTGCTGTCACTGGTGGGAGCGCTCTTAGTTACGTGCTTGGAGCCGCATA
>NZVF01000090.1 GCA_002698165.1 Planktomarina sp.
ACAATTACATTGTCCCCCATATCCATATTTGGAGTAAATGAGGCTTTATGTTTACCACGTAATCTTGTTGCAACAATCGAAGCCAAACGGCCAAGAACGACGCCCTCAGCATCGATCAAGATCCATTTTTTATCAATGTCTGCTGGTGTCGCAGAAAAGGTTTTCATATCGTAATACCTAATAATTTCTTTTCGGAGGTGGTATAGACTCATAAAACGTGCAGTCAATGCTAAATTCTAAAATATCTTATTAAAATTAGATAGTTAAATAGAGGTATTTAAATACCCCATGTATTTTATTAGTAAGCCAAATAAATAAGTATCAGATATTCATCAAATTCAATCCCGAGGCGTTAAATCTCTAACGCCATTGTCTCGAGTATTAATTTGAGTATATACGGATTACGGTTTAATTGGGGGACCAAATGGCTATTTTAGAACGCGTTGACAGGAATGCAGTTGCTTATCTAACGCTAAATTCGCCAGAACGCTTAAATGCTTTGTCGGATGAAATGCTAGAAGCTCTTCAAACTACGTTTGACAAATTTCACAAGGATACTTCCATCAGAGCTGTAGTATTGCGCGGCGCGGGTAAAGCATTCTGTGCTGGACATGATCTTAAACAGATGACCGAAGCAAGAAAGCAAAAAGACGGTGGTGCAGAAATCTTTAAAGACTTATTTGACCGATGCGCATCCTTTATGCAAACAGTCCAAAATATACCGCAACCCGTTATAGCTCAGGTTCACGGCATAGCCACAGCTGCTGGCTGCCAACTTGTCGCCACTTGTGATTTAGCAATAGCGGCTGAAAATACAAAGTTTGGTGTAAATGGAGTTAATATTGGTCTTTTTTGTTCAACACCAATGGTAGCTCTCTCAAGAAATATTAACCGAAAACGGGCATTTGAGATGCTGGTAACAGGCGAATTTATGGAGGCTGAGGAAGCAAAAGTAATTGGATTAATAAACAAGGTGGTCCCTGAAAGGGAATTGTTATCAGCAACCGCATCTCTGGCAGAAATAATTTCAAAAAAGCTTGGCTCTGCTGTGAAAACTGGAAAAATGGCTTTTTATCAACAGATACAAATGCCTACCGAGGATGCTTATAAATACACTGGCAAAGTAATGGTTCAAAATATGCTTAATAAAGATACCAAAGAGGGTATAGCCGCATTTATTGATAAACGAGATCCAAAGTGGTCACAAGATCAGTAGCTTTTTTTGTCTTCAAAGGACGNTAGATCCANTGCCATGGTAGATCAATTAAATATCGTTGGTGGNGGTATGGCAGGCTGTGAAGCTGCCTGGCAAGCCGCAAATCTAGGTGTACCAGTTAGAATTNATGAAATGCGTCCAAAAGTGAAAACTTTTGCGCATCAAACTAGTCACTTGGGTGAATTAGTTTGCTCAAATTCTTTTCGGTCTGACGACGACAATCAAAATGCTGTTGGCCTGTTGCACTGGGAAATGCGTAAATCTAGAAGTCTTATTATGGCCACGGCGGATAGGCATCGCATACCAGCCGGTGGAGCGCTCGCTGTAGATCGGGAGCCTTATGCAGCGAGTATAACTGCAGCAATTATTAAACATCCTTTAATAGATATTGACTATAACGAAATCACTACCCTTCCGAGTACCGGCCATTGGATTATTGCAACTGGCCCGCTTACCTCAGGTGCACTTGCTGAGGCAATTAAAGTAGAGACAGGAGTTGATGCATTAGCTTTTTTTGATGCAATAGCACCAATCGTTTATGCGGACAGCATTGATATGACAAAGGCATGGATGCAGTCACGATACGATAAAGGAGATACCGAGGGCGAGCGAACTGCTTATTTAAACTGTCCAATGAGCAAAAATATTTATGAAGAATTTATTGACGCTTTATTGCAGGCTGAAAAGGCAGAATTTAAACCTGGTGAAACGGCAGGTTATTTTGATGGGTGCCTACCTATTGAGGTTATGGCAGAACGTGGACGAGAAACACTACGTTTTGGGCCTATGAAGCCAATAGGATTAACCAATTTCAACGATCCACAAAATAAACCCTATGCAGTAGTACAACTTCGACGTGATAATGCTCTTGGAACCTTGTTTAATATAGTTGGGTTTCAAACTAAGATGAAATATGGTGCCCAAAAGCGTGTTCTTAAAATGATCCCTGGCCTTGAACAAGCTGAGTTTGCCCGCCTAGGGGGCATACACCGTAATTCATTTATTAATTCGCCTACTCTACTCAGCTCTCAGATGAAATTAAAATCTAGGCCTAATATACGCTTTGCAGGTCAAATTACGGGAGTAGAAGGATATGTTGAAAGTGCGGCTATGGGAATGATCGCGGGCCGTATGGCCGCATTTGAAATTCTTGGAGCACATCTGGAACCACCATCCCCAGATACAGCTTCAGGAGCGTTAATAACCCATATAACTGGTGGAGCCGACGCAAAAACTTTTCAACCAATGAACGTGAATTTTGGTCTATTTCCACCAATTGATACTGTAAAAGGTGGCCGAAAACGCCGTTTCGAAAGATACAAAGCCTACACTGATAGAGCAAAATCTAGCTATACTCGCTGGGAGAATTCTAAATCTCTTGATTGAACTGTCCAGAAATGTAGGCTTAAGCCATGAATAAAGAAAGCTATCCACATATGAAATTTCCACTTTGGGTATCCCGCTCTGTAGATGAAACAAAAGACATTTATGCAAAATGGGCAGCAAGTTATGATGTAGACCTTACACAAGCTGGCTATGAAAGTCCTAGACGTATTGCAGAGGCGCTCAAAACATTTTCACCTCTAGAACCGTCTATTCTGGATTTTGGGTGTGGCACAGGATTATCTGGACAAGCACTTTACGAAGTCGGACTTACAAAAATTGATGGAATGGATATCTCATCCGAAATGCTCAGCATTGCAAAGACACGAAAGCTCTACAACAAACTATGGCTAAGCACACCCGGGGAAATGACCAACGTAGAACTTGGACAGTACGACATCATAGTGGCGGCAGGCGTAGTCTCATTGGGTGCCGCGCCACCAGAGACGCTTTCCATTATGATTGATAAATTAAACCCAAATGGGCTTATTGGACTGTCATATAATGACCCTACCGTCGAAGATGGGTCGTATGATAAGGTTTTAAATGAGGAAATTAGATTGGGACGAGTTGCAGTTTTATTTCGAGAAAATGGCCCCCATCTATCACAAAAAGATATGGGATCTGATATCATAATCTTAAAACGCCTGTGATTAGAACCCGTTTTGCCCCGTCGCCAACAGGCCCCTTGCACCTTGGTCATGCGTATTCAGCCATTTTAGCACATGATTTTGCAAAAGCGCGAGGTGGAGAGTTTTTAGTTCGAATTGAAGATTTAGATCAAAGTAGATCTCGATCTGAATGGGAAATGAAAATTTTTGATGATCTAAATTGGTTAGGATTAACCTGGGTTACGCCCATCATGCATCAATCACAGAGAGCCTCCTCTTATGAAATTGCCATTAATAAACTCTCAGAAAATGGCCTTCTTTATCCATGCAAATGTTCACGAAAGGATGTGAGAGATGCTGTTACAGCACCACAGACTGAATTTAAAATTATTGAGGGTCCAGATGGCTTGATTTATCCAGGCACCTGTAAGTATCAAAAATACTCAAATGAAAATGTAGCAGAAAATGCTCTACGATTAGATATGAATAAGGCTTCTTCAAGGTGCATAACGATTAACAATCAAAATATAAAAATGAATGGATCTAGAGAAAATAAAAACATTATAAAAACCTCTCAATTTATTGAAAATATTGGGGATATTGTTCTATCAAGAAAGAGCATGGAGGTGGCCTATCATCTTGCTGTGGTTGTTGACGATGAAGCACAGGGCGTAAGTCACGTCGTGCGAGGATTAGATTTAAAACCTGCTACTAATATTCACGTTTTACTTCAGAACCTGTTAGGCTACAGCTCACCATACTACTTGCATCACAAATTAATAAAAGATGGGACTGGTAAAAGATTAGCAAAACGTGATGATGCCAAGAGCATTTCTAAATTTAGAGAGCAAGGCGCCAAACCGGCTGATATCAGAGCCATGGTTGGCCTCTAATCGTCTCATAAGGCGATTTTTTTAATTACCTTGTATAATTGACATAAAAATAGCTGCTACAATTAGTACTAAAGGCAGGGCCTACATCATAAAAATTTTAAGATTTTGCATAACACAATATGATAACACTATTGCATTTAAAATTTAAAGCTTATGTAANTCCAAAGAGGAGTTGCNCGNCATGACCGTCCAAACAGATCTTATTAAACTTTACTCTACNAGNATANTGAGTTTGGCCNCAGATATGCCTAATGTTGGACGCTTGCNAGCCCCCAGTGCNACCGTTACGCGCCGGTCCCCGTTGTGTGGATCTAAGGTTACNGTAGATATTTTACTAAAGGATGGGAAAATAACCGCCTTTGGTCAGGAAGTAAAAGCNTGTGCGCTCGGTCAAGCGGCAGCTAGTATTTTTGGGCGCCAAATAATTGGTTTAACTATTGGTCAGGTACAAACGGTAAGGGATGAACTCGACGCAATGTTAAAGTCTGATGGACCAATTCCAAACCCACCATTTAGCGATTTTGAAATCTTGACACCGGCCAAAGACTACAAAAATCGACATGCAAGTATAATGCTTGTTCTTGAGGCTACTACAGAGGCTTGCTTAAATTTTGAATCTGCNATTGACCAAAAATACAGTTGACCCTNTATTTTTAAAATAACTATTAATTCTGAGTTTTATTTTTAACTATTAGNGTAAATTTTCTGCNGAGATAGTACACTAATCTGCCAGTCAAAAGTGCTACTCAAAAANAGAAACCCTCCTCTTTTACAATAGAACGGCAATCTTAAATTTAATGATTATAAAGTTCAGATATTAAAAAGTTGGTATACAGAGTGCAACGTATAGCATTGCAACAATTGCCAGCGCTCCAAATCCNTCTTTTATNACTTCTTTCGTTTCACTGCNTGATAAGTCTTTACAAATCTCTGAATGTAAAACTCTAAGTATATTTCCCACAATCCTGCTCCAATTTTTTATGTTCCTGTTTTGTTCATAAATACTGTAAGAAGTAAAGAACAAAATAAGAACAAAAGTCTATTTTGAGTTAACCAACTGAAATCAAACCAATTATTTTTTCTTGCTCCATGAGCCACAGGAGATGCNTTGCAGCAATACCNCGCGCACTAGTTAGTTCCGGGTCGTTTTCTAACAGCATGCGCGCATCTTTGTGCGCCAACATCATCAAATCCCCTTGGNTTTCNAGGTCCCCTATTCTAAAATTTGGNAAACCAGATTGTGCAGTACCTATTATATCACCNGCACCACGCATTTTTAAATCTTCCTCCGCTATTTTAAAACCATCTTCTGTTTCGCGTAATATACTTAGNCGCTGCTCCGCTGATTTAGTNAAAGGCGACTGGTACATTANTATNCAAGTTGAAGNGTCAGAACCTCGGCCTACACGCCCACGCAGTTGGTGTAGCTGCGCCAGTCCAAAATTTTCNGCACGCTCAATNACCATAATTGNAGCATTTGGNACATCCACGCCTACTTCAATAACGGTAGTGGCAACCAATACCCGGGTAGANCCAGANACAAAAGACGTCATTGCCGAGTCCTTCTCAACAGAAGNCATTTGTCCATGGACAAGGCCAACATTTTGATCTCCTAAAGCTGCCCTTAGATACTTAAAACGCTCCTCTGCGGCTGTCAGGTCCATAAATTCACTTTCTTCAACCAAGGGGCATACCCAATAGACTTGACAGCCATCAGCGATAACTGATCGTAATTTAGAAACAACATCCACTANACGTTCAACCGGCATTGCCGCCGTGGTAATTGGTTTTCGACCAGGGGGTTTTTCATCTAAAACAGATACGTCCATATCGCCGTATTGTGCCAACTCTAATGAACGCGGTATCGGCGTGGCTGTCATGACNAGAACGTCTACTTTAATACCTTTATCACCTAATGCTAACCTCTGGTTTACACCGAACCTATGCTGTTCATCCACAATAGAAAGTTTCAAATCGAAAAACTCTACATCCTTTTGAAAAACCGCATGGGTCCCTACTAATATTTTTAATTCACCCGNCTTAAGCCTTTGTAGCTTTTCATTGCGCTTNGAGCCTCTGTCACGACCCGTAAGTATATCAATTGTAACATTAGCATGTTCTGCAAGNGGGCGAAGGCTTTCTAAATGCTGGCGTGCTAAAATTTCTGTGGGTGCCATCATTACCCCCTGGCCACCAGCTTCCACGGCTTGCAATAAAGCCATAAATCCAACCAACGTTTTACCAGAACCAACATCCCCCTGTAGCAAACGGTTCATTTTCCGGGAGCTGGACATATCAGCACTAATTTCACCTAAGGAGCGAGTTTGTGCGGCGGTGGGTTTATAGTGGAGACGCTCAAAGACCCTCCGCTGTAGCACTCCATTCCCTTTTGACACACGCCCAGATATTTTACGTGCCNTTTTGCGCGCGATTGCTTTCGTAAGTTGATGAGCAAAAAACTCATCATAAGCCAANCTTTCACGAGCNGGTGTACTTGGCATTATCTCTATTTTTGATTTAGGATTGTGGGATCGTGTTAAAGCAACTGAGAAATTTGGCCAACCTTGTTTTTCAAGTAGTGATGGCGCGATCCATTCAGCCAAAAATGGTACTGTGCAAAGNGCTCCNGTNACNGCTTTCGCCATTACTTTACTNGTAACACCAGCTGTCAATGGATAGACAGGTTCAAAGCTTGGCAATTGNTTTTTTTGTTCANTAGGCAANACGTAATCTGGATGCGCCATCTGCGCCAAACCATCAAAAAATTCAATCTTACCAGAGATNAACCTGGTTTCCCCAANNGGTAATAATNGATTAAGATAATCTNCTCGTGCNTGAAAGAAAATCAAGTTTATTACNGTTTGGGAGTCTTTAACGATTACGCGGTATGGCTTCCGTCTTATTTGGGCTGGCGAATGTTTAATAATTTGCACTTCAACAGTTAATGTTGTCGGCTCTAAAATACCGTCAACAGTCTCTACAATTCTACGATCAATAATGTCGTATGGCAGTGTAAACACTAAATCTCGAGGTCTCGTAACTTTAAAAGACTCCAAAGATGCAGCTATTTTTGGTCCGACCCCAGGCAATGATGTAATCTTGGAGAAAAGAGGAAACAAAACCTCAGGACGGCCACTCATGATTTTTCANTNAGAGAAATCCATCCCTCTTCATCCAGTATTTTAACGCCAAATTCTAACGCCTTTTTTATTTTTGAACCAGCACCCGGCCCCGCTATAAGGATGTCGGTCTTTGAACTAACAGAGCCAGATACCTTTGCACCTAACCTTTCNGCATGAGCCTTAGCCTCAGCTCGTGTCATTTTCTCTAATGTCCCAGTAAAAACAACTATTTGAGCGGCAACTGGACTACTTATAAAATTGTTCTCGTCCACTGGAAGTACTACAAGTTGATCGACTAAAGCATCAATTTCAGTTAGTTGAGCATCATCTTGAAAAGGCTCTATAACAGACTNTGCTAGAACGGTGCCAATTCCATCGATATTTATTAAAGTCTCCCAAGCCTCACTTTCAGGTAAAGCCTCTAACATTGCAGCTCGAAAAGAAGGCCACGTCAAAAAATGTGAGGCTAATAGCTTTGCACTGCCTTCGCCAACGTGACGTATCCCTAATGCAAAAATAAACCGATACAGAGGTACGCTGCGTTTTTGGTCAATACTATCAAAAAGTTTTGTCGCTGACGTTAAGCCCCAACCCTCNACATTTTTTANCTCTTGTGCTTGGCCAGAACCATAGTGCTCANGAAGAGTAAAAATATCTAGTGGAGTCCTTATCCAACCCCGTTGATAAAATTGCTCTATTTGTTTTATNCCCAGCCCTTCAATATCAAAAGCTTGTCGAGAAACAAAGTGTTTTAACGCCTCCACCGCCAGATGTGGTGATGGCTGGTTGCCGGAATAGCGCCAAACAGCATCGCCAGTGGCCCGATTGCCTTCTATTCCCTCTGCTTTTAATTTCGNCAGAAAATCAAATGGTGCGCTATCCTTTGTTCGTCTACTCAAATCAACATCAGAAATTTTTGGGATAACATCCCCGGCCCGATATACTTGTACCCAGTCCCCAATTCTAATGTCTTTACCGTCTCGAATGTCACGGCCTTTACTATCAACTCCCNNAATGTAGTCTTCATTGTGTAGAGTGGCATTTGAAACAACCACTCCGCCCACGGTAACAGGATACAATCGAGCAACAGGACTGAGCGCGCCGGTCCGACCCACCTGAATATCAATATCAAGTAGCTTGGTCCAGGCCATCTCAGCTTGGAACTTGTGAGCAATTGCCCACCGGGGCGTGGTAGCGCGGAAACCCAACCTAGCCTGAAATGCCAGATCATCCACTTTNTATACCATCCCATCAATGTCATANCCTAAGTCTGATCTTATTTTTTCAATTTNTTTATAATGNTTGACTAAGCCATCTGTGCTTCCAAAACTTTTGAACAAAGGATTTACACTAAATCCCAGTTCTTTTAACCGGTTAACAGCTTCAGTTTGCGTATTGCCCAATGGTGATGAAATCTCACCCCATGCGTAGGCAAAAAATTTAAGTGGTCGCTTTTGTGTTATTTGCGCATCGAGTTGACGTAATGAACCCGCTGCGGCATTTCGTGGATTTGAAAATAATTTTTGATTTAAATTTGACTGTACTTCATTTAACGAAGCAAAATCCAAATGAGACATGTAAACTTCGCCACGCACCTCCAACAAATCTGGCGCACCCAAAAGTGTAGTTGGTATATCTTCAATAGTTTTTGCGTTAGCCGTTACATCTTCTCCAATATCACCATCGCCACGTGTAACCGCATGAATCAACTGTCCATGCTCATAACGTATAGCCAAAGATAGTCCGTCTATTTTTGGCTCAGCAACCATTGCCATTGGCTGAACCTGAGGAATATTTAGAAACTTTTTTATACGTAATACAAAATCGTCAATCTCATTTGCATTAAAAGCGTTGCTCAGCGAAAGCATTCTTACTGTATGCTTNATTTTTTTAAANCGTTCGCTNGGTCGAGCNCCAATTGTATCTGAAGGACTGTCGGATNACTTCAAATGTGGAAATNTTAATTCGATTTCAAGATTGCGGGCCTTTAATGAATCATAAGTCGCATCATCGATTATGGGTTCATCATCACTATAGTAGGCCACATTTGATTTAACTAACATCTCACCGAGTCTCTGTAATTCACTGAGCGCTTGATGTTCCATAAGCTTCACNACTGGGATNTGATCTGGCATTTATTGCCCCTCGAAAAGTATATCTAAACTAAACTCAAGAGCCATGGCAGTCCATAGTATTGATATATTCATTTTCAAAATATTTCATAAATATTTATAAATTTAAAAAGTACAAAAAAAAGAATTTTAACAATTTTTTTTCCTTCGGTATNAGGAACAACATTTAATTTTTGTAAATTTAATTTTGTTTCGTTACGTCTGGAAGTTAATGAGTTGTGAAATTAACTTTTTTTGTTAAAANCGGCGATAACGATTTCTGAACGATCGGCAACAAAAAAATCATGGCCAAAGACATATTAACCAACACATTGGGTTTTGATAAACCTCCACACGATACCCGTGTGGTTGTTGCAATGTCGGGTGGCGTCGACAGCTCTGTAGTTGCTGCTGAATTATCTGATCAAGGTTACGACGTAGTAGGAATAACCCTACAATTATATGATCATGGTGCAGCCCTTTCAAAAAAAGGGGCATGTTGTGCCGGNAGTGACATCCATGATGCGAGACGGGTAGCTGAAAAATTAGGTTTCCCACATTATGTTTTAGANTACGAAAACACCTTTCGTGAAGCCGTTATTGATGAATTTGCNGAAAGCTATCTTGCTGGCGCAACACCAATNCCNTGTATTCGTTGTAATGAGAGGGTCAAATTCAAAGACTTATTAGAAACAGCGNTNGACCTAAACGCTGATTGCATGGCNACTGGGCATTATATTCANAGAAAACTTGGTCTTAACGGTGCAGAATTGCANATGGCTGCTGATCATCAACGGGATCAGAGCTATTTTCTGTTCACTACAACTCCAAAACAGTTGGATTATCTTCGCTTTCCATTGGGTGGTTTAATGTCAAANGGAGAAACACGTGCCTTGGCAACGAAACATGGTCTTGATGTTGCCAATAAGCCTGATAGCCAAGATATATGTTTTGTTCCCGATGGAAATTATGCANCTGTTATAGAAAAACTACACCCAGGTGCTGCACAGCCAGGAGACATAGTNGATCAAAACGACAAGGTTTTGGGAAACCATAATGGCGTCATTCATTATACNATTGGTCAAAGACGCGGTCTTGGAATCGGAGGCCTNAATGAACCACTNTATGTGATTAAATTAGATATTGAGCGAAAGCGGGTAGTGGTTGGCCCAAAAGAAATGCTGGCAGTGAGACATGTTCCTGTTAAAGAAGTNAATTGGCTGGGTGATACCCCGTTAACGTCTAAATCGGAATGGACGGTTGGAGCCAAGGTTCGTTCAACACGCCCCCCTCGCGATGCANTGCTACGACCAATCTCNAAAACTGAAGCTATTGTTGAACTGATTGTTGCTGAAGAGGGGATAGCNCCNGGTCAAGCATGCGTTTTTTACGACCCTAACGGTAGCCGTGTTTTAGGTGGTGGTTGGATTAGTAACTCTTAAAGATTTTCNANTATCGCNAANGCAGGCCGNTCAGCGAGTGCGGTATCACCCCGCCCCAATAAATCCATTGTATTTTTTAAAATAGCGTTTTGTTGTGTTGGATTATTTAAAACGTCTTTTAGTTCGCGACTAATGCAATTAACTCGACAATTCTTACCGAGCAACTCAGGGATTTCCTGGCTTTGCGAGATAAGATTAACTAAAGTCACTGTATCGACGCGCAGCATAGCACTAATAATCCACCGTGAAAGCCAGTTCATATCATACGCGATGACCATCGGCGTACCAACCGCCGCAAGCTCTAAAGAAACTGTACCAGATGCCGCGAGAGCCGCNTGAGCATTCGAGAAAGCTACAAAGCGCTGCCGCGTAGCCTCTTCAGCAGTTAGATCTTGGCCCGTTATAACATGAACTTTATTCGGTAAATTATTGGTATAACTAACAACAAATTCTCGTAAATTTGGCAGCGTAGGAAAAATTAATTGAAAACCTAAAAATTCGTTCTGACGTAAAACACTNCAAAATATTGGCAGTAGCCTTTNNACCTCGGATAACCGCGAACCCGGCAAAACAACTANTGAAGNCTGTTGNGGNTCNATACTATATTTTTNCTGATACNGANNNGTNTCGTCCGGNGTTATNGGNTCNAGNGCAGCAATAGGATGGCCAACAAAATCACAATCTATACCTTCTGCTTTCATATATGGTGGCTCAAATGGAAATAATGCCAAAACATNATCAATAAACTGAGCCATTTTCTTGGCTCGCCTCGGGCGCCATGCCCAGACCGTTGGTGCAACGTAATGGACAGTCCTGATATTTGAGTTAGCGCTTCGTACTTGCTTGGCTACGCGAAGGCAGAAATCAGGGCTATCGATAGTTATCAAAATATCAGGCTTATACTGAAGCACTGCCTCTACAGTTTGTTTAAGTCGCCTCTTAAGTTTGAAATACTTTGGTAAAATTTCAGTTAGACCCATTACTGATAGTTCTGACATATCAAACAGGCTTTTAATCCCATTTAACTCCATTTCAGGCCCTACAACTCCCTTAAATTCCACATTTTTTGAAAGCTTATTAATACCTCGTATCAATGATGCACCGAGACGGTCACCAGAAGCCTCGCCAGCCACTAAAAACACCTTCAATCCCTCGTCTCCCGAACCCAAATGAAGAGATCAAGCTCATTAGCTTTCTTGATGACATGCTCAACATTCAAAATTACAACTTTACCTTGTTGTAAAACGATACCGTTTAGCCCAGACGTTTTTACTTGAGAAACAGTATCAGGTCCAATTGCAGGAATATCAACACGACGATCTTGGTCAATTTTCATAGTTTTAAATAAAATACCTCCGGAAGGCCAAAAATGTGGTCTCGAGTTAATAGATTTTAACATCCATTCAGTTCCGCCAAAAGCTTCAATAGCGAGAACATGATTGCCAGAGATTACACAACCTTGCCCAATATCAAGGGGTGACAATTTACTGACAATGGCGTCAGCTCTTTTCGCATCATTTTCATTAATGATATTTGGCACCCGCTCAGTTAAAACAGCCGGCTTAGGAAAACAATTTGGGATAATCTGGTCTAGACCTACAACTTTAAATCCAAATTTTTCAAATATTTTAATTACAATGCTTAGAGCCCCATCATCACCCGTTTGGATAGCAGCTAAAAGTTGATCTGAAATTTCTTTAGTTGCGCCATCTATTAAATTAACATCAATTACTGGCCTGCGAATTGCGCCCGCAAAACAAACTTCAGTTATTCCAAGCTTTTTGATATCAGTAAGGAACGTTCCCAATGTCTCTAAACGAAAAACTAAATCAGGAACCAAATCATTTGGCAAAAAATTTTCAAGGGCCGCAATAAACGGTCGTTTAGTGCACGCTTTTGCAATTAACTTCGGTAATGCACCCTGGCCAGAAATAAGCGCTAACATTCTTTTAACCTGGTGTCAGAAATGATCGATCGCTATCGCCCATCACAAACTCCACAATATCTTTTACATATTGGTTATTTGATTCTTCACATAAACGTTTAGCACGATCCTGAAAAGCACCCTCCCCTTGCGCCAAAGTTTGAAATGCCGCCCGCAAAGCCGTAATGTCATTTCGAGC